>JAPLRK010000076.1 GCA_026399195.1 Legionellales bacterium | reverse complement strand
TTGTTGATACACTTTACAGCAAAGCTGCTGCACCTGATCGATCAAAAAAGCCAGCATCATCAGCATGGTCATGACGGAGCATAGGTTTTGATAGCCGTGGCCATAATTATGCTCAAAATTATACCCCTGATTCTTTAGGGTGATGACAACTTCATCTTTTCGCACTATGCATCGCAACCAGCAACTCTAATTTCTAAAAATAGTGGATAATAATTAATTCCGTGGCTATACTGTAGCTACAGGTGATTATTATATAGGTGCAATTATGACTGATTGTGTGATTCGCTCCAGAGTTGATCCGCTTATCAAAGCTAAAGCCGATAAGTTGTTTAAGCATATGGGGTTAACGTTAAGCGAGGCCATTCGTTTGTTTCTCTATCAATCCGTTGCAGAAAAACGAATCCCTTTTAATATTGGCACGCCCAATGCAATAACTCACATGGCTCTTGAAGAAGCCGATCGTGGTGAAAAGACTAGCCCCACATCATTAGATCAACTTAGCAAAGAGTGGGATGACGCGTGCGACGAATAGAGCAAACGAACCAATTTAAACGTGACTTCAAAAAAATTGCTGCATCAGGTCGATATAAAAAGAAGGATTTTTTAGACGTTGTTGAATTGTTGATACACGATAAGCCGTTGCCTGAAAAATACCGCGACCATGCGTTGTATAACAATTGGAAAAGCTATCGTGAATGCCACATCAAACCGGACTGGTTGTTAATCTACAAACTATATGATGACCAGCTATTGCTTGCCAGAACAGGATCACATGGCGAGCTATTTTAGCTCCTGTAATGAATAGCGTCTTTTCGACAATGCGCGCGCAAAATCGGGTGTTTTTGCCTAGATCTTTCTGCGCGCACTGTCGAAAAGACGCTATTCATTGCTTTGTTCAGACAGAATGGTTAGTATCAAGCAGTTGTCTCATCATTCAAAGACAAGGACTCCCTATGAAATGTCGCATTCCCACCCTTTTTTTATCATTCGTCATGCTGGCTTGGATGCACAATTCAAGTGCTGACCCTACGCGTTCCTTTGATTCTAATGACCTTCAGCTATCCGATTTTTTGATAGTGGTTCCTGCAGAGGCAAAATTTCCTTGGTTTGGTCTTACACCCACTCATGCGGGGGTTACGAATAATTTAATGCCCTTTTCTCCTTTCCTCATTGGGACTGGGAACGCGTCTTTCGTTATTAATTATTATTCAGGAGATCTTTTAGCTAATGGAACGTGTTCTGGGACTTCTTTGGGAGCATTTATTCTTGGTTCTTCTTCAAATACTTACCAGCTTCGACCTCTGGATACAGTGTATTTGAATGCTACTGCAGCATATAATGCAGCTCTAGCTGCTTTTGTCACGCCTTCTGACGTGCTATGCATTGATATTCAGCTTCCTAATGACGCTAGTAATTGCGATTTGAGAATCACCGATTCCCACTTGCCAGCATTTTCAGTGACGCTCAGTGGAACTGCATTTTATGCTGATACATCAGGCTCACCGGTTTCTGCCATCAACTGCGCATAGGAGATCTCCATGAAAAAACCTGTACCTCAACCCAACGTTTCACCACCGAAAAAGACCTACGAGCCTCCACGAGTGAATCTATTAAAAAAAACTGAAATAAAAACAGGGACTGGCAGTCTTAATGAAAGTAATGCTACTGGTAGTGCTGATGGGATGTTGTCATAATTGTTCCAGTGAACGCCAGTCAATGGAAAGACATTCCAAATGCACAAGGCCTCTTATATTCTGTTTATCCAAATCCCCCATTAGACAACAAGAGCTGTAGCCAACATTATCATGCATTTGCGTGGGTTAGAGTGGATCAAACGCTTGATGAGATTCAGGCTGCCCGCGATCATTTTGGACTTGAACCGTTTTACTATCATTTTTCCCCACCTTACTTTATTTTTGGTTCAACGCTGCCGCACCTGTTGCGTTGTTTAAAAAAGACCCCCGCCTGGAATCAACCAGCGATTGAAGAATACTTTATGTCACCCTATCCCCCTTATCGCACTGAAACGTATTACCAAAAAATATACCGGTTAACGCCTGGGCATCTCTTAACCATAAAAGCCGGGAATATGGTAGAAATCCCCTTTTGGAAACTCGATCCGACACGGCCTGCACTGAATTTTCAACATGAGGAAGAATACTTAGAACAATTCAGTGCATTATTAGATGAAGCGGTTCAGTTTCATGCGGGAGGTTCTAAAACTTTAGGATTAACTTTAAGTGGTGGGCTGGATTCTTCTTCCATCTTGGTGAGTTGTCAACGTGCGTCTCTAAGTCCTGTTGTTTTTACCCACGCGAATCAACCCGGAGCATCCAAAAGCGATGAAGATTTGTTATTGGAGGAGTTGATGGCGTGTTTTCAATTAAGCCCCCGTCATCACCTCATTGATGCCAGTCAATTTGACCCTATGAGTGCCCATGAGTGGTGTGCGAAGGTATTTGCAGGCCCCGCACCGTATCAATTTTTCATGTTATCCCATGCCTTACATCAGGCGATTGCGAAACAAGGCGTCACGACAGTATTCACCGGATATGGGGGGGATGAGTGTGTTTCAGGATATCCCCCTTTGCGTGGTTTTTTCCATCAAACCTTGCGAGAAAAATCATTGAGGTATGCCTGGCACGAATTGCGGCATCACTATGAAGTTAATGAAAAAATCACGCCTAGCACCCTAAGAAAACTTCTCTATTTATTACAATATAGCCACCCAGTCTTTTATCGTTATTTAACCGAATGTTTTGATGCTTATACCATCGCCAAGCACTTCTTCTATGCCGAACCAAAGCAAACCAAATCTCATCCGCCAATGTATTCTTCGATCACACATTTTGAATATGAGTATTTGCAAGGTTCTTTATCTCACAGTTTGCGTATGAGAATCGAATATAGTGCGCTCGTTGCTAAAACCTTAGGGTTTTCATATCGCTATCCCTTGCTGTATCCCCCATTGGTGGAGTATTGTTTTCATCTTCCTCTTGATCAAAAACGGCGTTTTGGTTTGAGCCGATACCTCATTCGGCAATATTTGCAACAAGCATTGCCCCATGTTGTCTTCCCTAAGAAATATAAAATGACAGGTAGCATTGCTGGCGCCGCTCTAGAAAAATGTTTACGTTACTTTGAAGAAGGCCGATTAAATTCTTATTTCAACCCTCTGCCTTTTCAAGACTTATTTACAAAAAATGCTGATCCGTTGACACAATGCTTGCAAATGATGTTCGCTTATATGGCACAGTTTGTACGGCGTGACTCTAACATGTCCTAAAAAAGGTGATTTGCATGCGTCTTTTTGCATGCAGTTTTGTCCAGAGTCCAAATGCTTGTGTCCAAATGCTTGTCGTCAATAGCCTTAATTTCAGGTAATATAGGCACCTAATTGACATTGACCACAGCCTGCTATGACTCATTCAGATCACACAACACACTTTGGTTTTCAATCCGTTCCTTTGAATGAAAAGGAAAAAAAAGTGGGTGAGGTGTTTCACTCGGTTGCCAAAAATTATGATCTCATGAATGATCTCATGTCTGCAGGTGTTCATCGGCTTTGGAAACGATGGGCTGTTGAAAAGAGCCTAGTTCGTCCGGGACAGTGTGTGTTGGATTTGGCAGGTGGTAGTGGTGATTTGACCCGATTGTTGTGTGACCGTGTGGGGGTGGAGGGGCATGTTATCCTCGCGGACATCAATGCCTCTATGTTGGCTTGTGGCCGAGAACGTTTGATGAACGAAGGAAGGCACGATAATTTGGATTATGTTTTGGCTAATGCCGAAATGCTTCCCTTTGCCAATAACTATTTTCATTGCATCATGATGGGCTTTGGTTTACGTAACGTGACGGATAAATTAGCAGCACTGCGATCGATGTATCGGGTCTGTCGTGCAGGCGGGAAAGTCATGATTCTTGAATTTTCAACCCCGGTGATTCCTGGCTTGAAACCGGTTTATGATTGGTACTCCTTCCATGTCATCCCAAAGCTTGGGAAAGCCTTTGCCGGCGACTCGGCCAGCTATCAATATCTTGCTGAATCCATTCGGGTTCATCCCCCGCAAGAAGCTTTAGCCGAGCTCATTCTACAGGCGGGTTTTGAGGACTGCCATTACGACAACCTAAGCGGTGGTATTGTGGCTTTGCACATTGCTTATAAATATTGAGAGAACATGTTAAAAACGACCTCGTTATTGATTTTACAAAAAGCCCTCAACCATGCCTTGGCCCTGGATGAGTCGATGCCCATGAAACTTCATGCGCTGGAAGGTAAAGTGTTGGAAATGGTCATCAGTCCCTTGCAGGTTCGTTTCTTTATCTGTTTTGCATCCCATGAGTTGCAACTCAAGGCTCATGTCGAGGGTCATGTGGATGCCACCATTCATAGTAGTCCTTTGGGGTTGATCCGATTAAGTTTGTTGCCAGCATCCAAGGTGCGCTCTTTATTTAATGACAAGATCAGAGTGTCTGGTGATGTGACTTTAGGCCAACAGGTGAAAGCCTTGTTTGATGAGATTGACATCGATTGGGAAGGGCATCTGGCTCGATTTACCGGAGATGTGATTGCTTATCAATTGGGTTCTCTCGTGCGTCAAGGAATGGCTAAAAAGCGCGAAGTGAGTGCGTCTTTTCGACAAGATTTGACAACCTATTTGCAAGATGAGGTCCGCCTTTTTCCAGCAAGTGAAGAGATTCTGGACTTTTATCATGATGTGGATGAGCTGTCACTTTCAGTTGAACGGCTATCAGCCCGTGTGAAACAGCTTCTGGAGCCTACAAAATGAAGTCAGTGAAGCAATTTTCGCGTTTATTGCATATGAATTTTATTTTGGCCAGAAATGGTCTTGATCAAGTGGTGGTGAGCCTTCGTCTGTTTGCGCCCTTTCGTTTTGTGGTTTATTTTAATCCGTGGAATTGGTTTCGCAAAGTTAAGTTGACTCGTGGAGAGGCTCTTAGAAAAACGCTGGAAGAGTTGGGGCCCATTTTTATCAAATTCGGACAAGCTTTGTCCACACGTCCTGACATTTTACCTCCAGATATTGCGGCAGCGTTATGTCAATTGCAGGATAATGTGCCCCCCTTTTCAAGTGATATCGCCTTGGCCATCGTTGAGGCGGCCTATGGACGTCCCGTATCTGAAGTGTTTGAACACTTTGACGCGGAACCTTTGGCCTCAGCCTCTGTGGCGCAAGTTCATGCGGCTATTTTAAAAACAGGTGAGGACGTGGTGGTTAAGATTTTGCGGCCTAACATGCGTAAGATCATTGAGAAAGATTTAAGTCTTTTAAAGACCATCGCAGGGTTTGCTGATAAATATTGGGCTGAAAGTAAGCGTTTTAAGCCCAAAGAAATTGTGAAAGAATTTGAGCACCATTTATTGGATGAGCTGAATTTGAAACGAGAAGCGGCGAATGGAGGGCAGTTACGACGCAATTTTATGAGTTCCCCTTTACTTTATATTCCTGAAATTCACTGGGACTATATTCGGGACAATGTGCTGGTGATGGAGCGGATTTATGGTATTCCCGTGTCTGATCTCGCTACTTTAAAAAAGCAGGGTGTGAACATCAAAAAGTTGGCGGAGCGGGGATTGGAAATTTTTTTCACGCAGGTGTTTCGAGATTGTTTTTTTCATGCGGACATGCATCCTGGGAATATTTTTGTCTCTCCCCTGCATCCTGAAAACCCTCAATACATCTGCGTAGATTTCGGTATCATCGGCACGTTGAACGACAGAGACAAACGTTATTTGGCGGAAAATTTGCTGGCGTTTTTCAATCAAGATTATCGGCGAGTAGCTGAGTTGCATGTAGAATCAGGTTGGGTCGCTCGTACGACCCGTGTGGACGATTTTGAAAGTGCCGTTCGTACCCTCTGTGAACCCATTTTTCAAAGATCCCTAAAAGACATTTCTTTTGCGATGCTTGTCATGCAATTGTTTCAAGTAGCTCGACGTTTTAAGATGGAAATTCAACCTCAATTGATCTTGTTACAAAAAACGTTGTTTGCAGTGGAAGGCTTGGGCCGACAACTATATCCAGAGCTTGACCTTTGGGCGACCGCGAAGCCTTTTTTAGAGAAATGGTTGCGTGATCAAATGGGTCCCAAAGCCCTTTTTCACCATCTTCGGGAGAATATTCCCTTTTTTGTGGAGCAATTACCGTATATGCCTCGTTTGATGTATGATCTCATGATGATCACTAAAAATCGCGAGATCTCCGATGTGGCACCCAAGAGCACGGTGGAAAATCGAGTCATTTCTAAGCATTTCTGGTATAATGGTCTTGGCGTGGGTATTTTTTTGGTGATGGCACTTTGGGGTGGCGTGAGCTATTTCAATTGGGTCGATCAGGGTAACTTGCTCATGTTCGCCATGGGTGCGGCTCTGTTTGGCGGAGTGACGGCACTTACCCATCGTACCAAAAGGAGCTGACATGAGCATTAGCGAACTGTTGCTTATTTTTACTGTCGTTTTGGTTGTTTTTGGGCCAAATCAATTGCCAATGCTTGCTCGTCATTTGGGAAAAATAACAGCACGTTTGAATGGGTATAAGCAACAAGCGACCCTTTTTTGGCAACAACAACAAAAAGAGATCCAATTAGAGGACAACATCAGAAAAGCACTTAAAGCCGACGAGGGTTATTCTAAAATTGATGGATTGAGAGGAGATAAGTGATGGCAGAGACTGACCAACAAAAGAGAGATAGACTACGAAGAGAGCTTGAGGAAGCCTCACATCATTCTAAACGTAGAAGAGCAAAGCCCATTGAGGCGCCGGGTGCGCATGGGTTTTTGGCAAGTACGGAAGAAACAGCGCCAAGCCTCTCAATGGTTCCAGCACCAAAATCTAAGAAAAAAGATTGGGACGAGATCGTAGCGGCTTATCGGGAAGCTTATCGTAAGGAGCCTGACGAACATGGTGCTTTGGTCTTCCCTTCACGTGAGGCGGCGATAGCCTTTTTTCAAGTGCAAGCCAAGGCGCTCCGCCAATTTTTGGCCACGGCTTATAAAAATGAGGTGCCTTCGGATTTTCATGTGTTTTCATGTGGCGACGGGGTGTTGTATAGCGGCTCGCATGAGCAGATCACCTCCAAGTTGACGGAAGATAAAAATACAAAAGGGTTGAAACTATTCCATGGGATGATGCCCAATGCGCCAAAGCCTGTTGATGAGAAGCATGCTCATGAAGATAAGGCGCATCATAAACGTGATTCAAAAACTCGCTAGTGCCTTGTCAAAATGCATCATTACGAAGATTTGATAGCTATTTTTAAGGCGTGTTTCTACAAAGAGTTCAACACTCAATTGCTGAAAGGAGAAGATGAGCCCATTTATTTACCCGCAGATCCGCCTCGAGAATATCATGCCATTTATTTTGCTCATGGTTTTTTCAGCAGTGCTTTGCATGAATGTGCTCACTGGTTGATAGCGGGGGATGAAAGGCGTCAACAGGTCGATTTTGGATATTGGTATGCGCCAGATGGTCGGAACAGAGAACAACAGTTATTGTTTCAACGCTTAGAAGTCAAACCACAAGCTTTAGAGTGGATCCTTTCTCAGGCAACAGGTTATCGTTTCCAAGTGAGCATTGATAATCTCAATGGATCAGATGGTGAACCTCATGAATTTAAAGAGGCTATTTATCAACAGGTTAAAACCTATTGTGATGAAGGACTCTCCGAGAGAGCAGCACATTTTCGTCGCGCCCTTTGTGATTTTTATAAACGTGATCATCGTTTAAATATTGAGGATTTTAAGTAATTATGGCGCATCGTCCAAAAAAGCGGTTTGGCCAAAATTTTTTGCAAGATCCGTGGATCATCGATGCGATATTAACTGCTTTTCATCCAGAGCCATCTTCGCATGTGGTGGAAATCGGGCCTGGATTGGGTGCTTTAACGAAGCCTCTGTTACAACACCTCCAAGCATTAACCGCTATTGAGGTGGATACCGACTTGTGCGAACGCTTAAAGGAGATGCCAGGAGCTTCTTTGAAGCTTAATCTCGTCATGGCCGATGCTCTTACGGTTGATTACAGTCAGTTGGGAGAGCAGTTACGGCTGATTGGAAATCTACCCTACAATATTTCTACACCGCTGATCTTGCATGTGTTGCGTTATGCGCGGCATATTGAGGACATGCATTGGATGTTACAAAAAGAGGTTGTGGATCGATTGGCTGCAAGCCCTGGGTGTAAAGCTTATGGTCGTCTCAGTGTGGCTGTGCAATATCATTGTGAGGTTGAGCCTTTATTTCTTGTGCCAGCAACGGCCTTTTTCCCACAACCTAAAGTCGAATCGGCCATGGTTCGCTTAATTCCTTATCAAGTATCACCCTATCCTGCAGTCAATTTTTCAGATCTAGAACGTTTGGTCGCCACCTCTTTTTCGATGCGCCGTAAAACCTTGGCGAATAATTTGAAAAGTGTGTTGATCCCAAGTGATTGGGCAACCTTAGGGATAGACTCCAAGCAACGGCCTGAACAAATAAGTGTCACGGACTATGTTCATATAGCGAAATACATTGCCACTTAGTGTAAAATCCTTTGATCTGTACCCGATTGAAAGGAGGTTCTCTTGTTTCATCATCATGAAAAAAAAGTGAAAGTACCTTTTTCGAAGCCACTAAAGGATTTGACAGCCATCACGCCCCCTTTTCAAGTCTTGTCTGAAGGAAAACGGCAAGAATTACTGAAGAGCATGATGGATAATAGTGATTTAGAGACACCACGTTTTGAGGCACTTTGTACGGGACTAATTCATAACTTCATCAATCATTGTCAATATTTGCCAGAGACTTCAACGAGTTATTATGCAGAATCCGGCGGGCTTCTTGACCATGCGCTTCATCGCACAGAAGCAGCTCTTACTTTGTTTCGTCAATTTGTGTTGCAAAAAGAGAGGGAAGCCTTATCTGAAGAACAAAAGCTTTGGCTTTATGCTTTATTCTCAGCAAGCATTCTACAAGGGATAGGAAAATTACAAACTGATTTCCAGGTGGATTTATTTGATATCAACGGGCAGGTGGTGAAGCGCTGGGGCCCACTTCTTGAGAGCATGATTTCGGTTGGGGGGTATTATCATTTTGAATTTTTAGTCGAGGGGGGGATAGAGCTTCGTCGCCGTTTAACCTTATTGATGGCGCGATTATTGATGCCAACCGCCGGGTATGCTTGGATCATTTCTAATCCTGAAGTTTTGGCCGTGTGGCTTGCACTTTTGAGTGACGATGCGAGGGGTGCTGGCACATTGGGCGCTCTTTTGATCAGAGCGGATGCGATTGCTATACAACGGTATTTGACTGATTTTTTGAATAAGCATGCTGGGAATCGCGAGGGGCGTCAAGGGCGTCTGAGCACCTTTGTTGATAAAGTGCCAGACTCGTTGGCTGATAAAGAAAAAATGATGGGCGCTGAATTCATCAAATGGCTTATGAACCAACTAGAGAGTGGTAAGATTATGGTGAACAAAGCCCCATTGCTGATGGTGCCAGGTGGGCTTTTGATGTGTGCTGAGATGTTTCAGTTGTTCATACGACATCATCCTGAGTATAAAAATTGGCAGTTGATACAAAAGGGGTTTTTGTCTCTTGGCTTACATCGAATGGATGCAGAGGGCACTGCCATGGCGCGCTTTGAACAAACGCGTACGCACGAAATGCTTCATGGCGTCTTGGTCAGAGATTTTGCGGTGATGCTTCCCGAACAGATGACCTTTCATCAAATGCACACAGGTGAGCAGGCTTCCATGTCAGCCGTCGAATTAGTCCATTTGTCGCAGTGTGAAAATCATGATTTTCAAAGAGTTGACCAACCGCTGCCTAAAAATGCGCTGCAACAACTCTCATCGACGGGTGCTTGGCAAATGGTTGAGGCGCCTAAGTCTGGACACAAACACAGTGGCTGATTATGTGATAGGAGATGTACAAGGATGCTTTGATTCATTGCAGCGTCTTTTGGAAGTTGTGCACTTCGATGAACAGATCGATAGACTTTGGTTTGTGGGTGATCTGGTGAATCGTGGCCCAGACTCTTTAAAAGTACTTCGGTTCATCAAACAGTTGTCGCAAACGCCAAGAATTACCCTAGGGAATCATGATTTGCATTTGCTGGCGGTATTGTTTGGGGACAAACCCTATCAAACAGGGGATGTTGCTTTGCAGGACATCTTAACGGCCGACGACGCTATTTCATTAGGACACTGGCTTCGGCAACAATCCATTTTAATTCATGATGAGTCGTTGAATGTGGTGATGTGCCATGCAGGTATTGCCCCCATGTGGGATTTAAAGAAGGCCAAACGATTGGCTAAAGAGTTAGAGCAGATCATCTCCGGAGCACATTATCGTGACTTTTTCGTGCACATGTATGGCAATGAGCCCCATCGCTGGTCAGATGATTTGACCGGTATGGCTAGGTTGCGGCTCATTTGTAATTATTTCACAAGGATGCGACTTTGTGATGCAGAGGGCGCGCTCTTTCTTGGATACAAAGGCACTGTCGCTGAGGCCCCCGCAAATCTTTATCCATGGTACCAAACCCCAGGCAGGCATGAGATTGTGCCCGATCTGGTTTTTGGGCATTGGGCGGCATTACAAGGTGCGTGTTCTCATCCCAAAATCCATGCCTTAGATACGGGATGTTATTGGGGAGGAACATTGACGGCACTTCGTTTACAAGACATGCACGCTTTTGAGGTGGCCTGTGCCGAATGATATTTGGGTTCGTTGGGGCATGGTCTTGCTTTCTGTGATAGGCTCTACTTTGTTGATGGATCATGGGTTTTCTGCGTCTCAACTGTTGCATGACGCCCCTTTTGAGACAGCCAGTCAGCGATTAGAAGAGGCCATTTCTAATCCAGAATATATGTTGACCCATTGGGTGAATTTGCCCACCTCGCCATCGTCACATCCAGGTATTGTGCGTCAGTTGTCGCTTAGAGAGGCTATCTTATTGGCTTTGAGGTACAACCCAAACATCCAGAATGCAGAGCTTGATAGAATCGTGCAGCGGTATCAATTGCGATTGGCACAAAATGAATTTGAGCTCCAATATGCGTTGGCGGGTAGTGCGCAAATGGATAATAGTCGTTACAGTGGTGTGGGACGGGCGGTCACCCGCACTGTTTTGGGCACACCAGAGCTTGGTTTAAAAACAAAGTTTGGCACACAAATTGCTTTGGCCATGGATAACAACGTAGCGCCCGTTGGAAATTATAATCCATTGGTGGGTTTCACGATAAAACAACCACTGTTGCGAGGCTTCGGGGCCGCCGCAAATGAGTCTGGATTATTGGATGCGCTTGATAATGAAATCTTAAATAAATTAAATTTACAGCAATCAGTGATTGATCAAGTCACCCAAGTCATCACGGCCTATCGTTCTTTGGTATTAAGCGGGAATAATCTGCAAAATCAAAAGCGCCAGTTGAAAGACGCGAAAATTTCTTTTGAGATCAATCAGAAAAAAATTGCAGCGGGTCTGCTTGAACCAACGGCAAACGTTCAGCAATCCTATCAAATCGAGTCGTTGAATTTGATGGTTGAACAAGCAGAAAATGATTTTTTAACCACCACTCAAGATTTATTACAAACCATAGGGCTTGACCCTGATCTGCGCTTAGCAGTACCTAGTGATGTCTCGCTGGAAAAGATCACCCTTCCTGACACAGGCGGCGCGATTCATCTTGCAGAGCTTCATAACGCGCAATTTTTGGCATTAAAAATGGTGATTCGCGCGGATGAACGGGCCTATGAGTTGGCTAAAAATCAACAACTTTGGCAATTGGATGCCTCAGCCAGTGTGCAAGCTGGAACCATGACCGGGGTCGATAGTCAATTGACCGGGTTCAGGGGCATCTATAATGGTAATAATGTGACTGAGGCCGCTGGAATCACCTTGACCATTCCCCTTCATGATCTCAATCGACGTCAACAGTTGGTGACGGCCAAAGTTCGTTTGGAAAAAGACCGGCTCAATCTGATAGCGGCTAGGCGCGCATTGGTCACCTTGATCAAAAATACCATCAGCAGCATCAACAGTCAGGCCAAGCGTTATGAATTGGCCAAACGTCAAGTGGATTTGGCGGAGAAATCTTATGGACTGGAGAAGAAGAAGCAGCAAGCGGGGATTGCCAGTGCTTTGGATGTCAACAACACACAAAATCAATTGATTCAAGCACAAACAGGTCTGATCAGTGCTAAAATTTCTTATTTGAATCAGATGTCATCATTACAACGTGTCGTAGGAACCACTCTGCAACAATGGAACATCACATTAAGGTATGGTGCATGATGAAGAGATTAGGAACAGCGCTATGTTTGTGTATGCTCACGGCCTGCGGTGTTGGTGGGGCACGGGATCATCCCGTTGGAAAAAAAGTTTATGTGGTTAAGATGTCAAAGCTTCATAAAACCTTATTTTTTACAGGTACTGTTCTTCCTCGTCGAGAAAGTACCCTGACAAGCCCCATGGAATCTGTGGTAGATGCGATGCCTCATCATTATGGCGAACACGTCAAGAAGGGCGATGAGGTGTTCGTATTGAATTCGCCAGAGTTACAAAAACAATATAATGAAATACTGACGGATTATTTGAAATCGAAAGACAATTATACGGTGGCTCGAGCTAAATTTAATGGGACTGAGGATTTGTGGAAGGCTGGATTGATTCCAAAGAATCACTTTTTAAGTGAAAAATCGAGTCTGAATACGGCCCGAATCACTTTGATGCAAGCCACGCATAAGCTAACAGAAATTCTTGAAAAAATGGGAGAAAATTCTTATCAACATCTCTCGAATTTAACGTTTTCTGAGTTTGATAAGGTGCGTTCGGAGTTGAGTACTAAACATGATTTGATTCATTTGAAGTCGCCGGTCGACGGGGTTTTGTTGTATCCACCCAAAGGCAATGACGATAAATCTGGACGTATTAGTGTAGGTTCTCAAGCCAAAGCCGGTCAAGTGCTTGCTTTGATTGGCGATTTGAAGGGGATCAGGGTTGAAATCGATGTGCCTGAAGTAGACATCGATAAAATCAAATCAGGGATGAAAGCCACTGTTCGAGGCGTTGCGTTTCAAAATCATGAACTGTCGGGTCAGTTGGCTGCCATCAACAATCAAGCATCAACACCGAATGGGAGCACCTTACCCTCGTTCACAGCCAGGGTTGAGGTGAACGGTTTGGATGCGACTCAGCAGTCTTTCATTAAAGTGGGGATGAGCGCCTCGATTGAGTTGATGGTGGATAACGTTGAAAAAATAATGGTTCCGATTGCCGCTGTGAGTCAAAAACGTGGGAAAAGCATCGTGCATGTGCGACTGCCGGATGGTTCTATTAGTGAACAAAAGGTGGTGACGGGCGCTGCAGAAGCAAGTCGAGTGATCATTGAATCAGGTCTTCATCTAGGAGATGTGGTGGTCTATGAGTAACTCTTTGCCATTGATTTCTCTAAAGCACATCGTCAAAACATATCACATGGGTGCCGTAGAAAGCACTGTTTTAAATGATGTTTCTATGGATGTTATTCAAGGGGAAATGTTGGCAGTGGTGGGGACATCGGGTTCTGGAAAATCCACATTGATGAACATCATGGGGTTGCTAGACAAAGCCCAGAGTGGCCAGTATTACTTAAAAGGACAATTGGTTTCAGGTTTGAGCGACGATCAATTGGCTTTGTTACGTCATCAGTGTATCGGGTTTGTTTTTCAGCAATTTCATTTGTTGCCTCGTTTTACGGCTGAACAAAACATAGCACTACCACTCACATACGGTAACCTGCCTCCGAACTTGATACCTCATCGCGTAGCCGATGCACTTTCTCGTGTAGGGATGTCGTCCTTTGGCGAGCATCGACCGAGTCAGCTCTCAGGAGGGCAGCAACAGCGGGTGGCCATTGCTCGCGCATTGGTGACGGAGCCTGAGGTGATTCTTGCCGATGAGCCAACGGGATCCTTGGATTCGGCAACCGGAGGGGAGATCATGTCTTTATTTTTGACCCTGCATGCAGAGGGGCGTACCGTCATCTTGGTGACGCACGATGAGCAGGTAGCGCTTCATTGCGGAAGACGCGTGACCCTTTGCGATGGATGCCTAACGTTAGGAACTCACTGATGACCTTCCAGGCGCATTGGCAGCATGCCATTGTCAATGTGATGGCGGCCAAATTACGATCTTTTTTAGCGGTTCTTGGTATTTTGATGGGGACGGCGGCTGTTGTTGCTTTGATCAGTTGTGGTCAATTGGCCACCGAAAAGGCGTTGTCACAATTCAAAGCTTTAGGCACCGATTTGCTCGCGGTCTCTGTGTATCAAAAAGCAACGACTTCCGTCAGTGGGAGTCAAGAACACATTTCACTCCATTTTTGGCGTCAAATCCCACGCTTCATTCCGGCGGTTTTAGATATAGCACCTTACAGTACGGCCTATCAATCGATGAACTTTCAAGGCAAGTCTTTGACAGGGGTTGTGATTGGGGCTGATGAGTCATTGGCTCGTATCGTTCACATTGACTTGTTTCGAGGCCATTTTGTCTCTTTTGTGGAATCTTTTGAGCATTATTGTGTGATTGGTGATGGGTTGGCTCGGCAGATGAAAACCGTGAGTATGGAGAATCCTATCGGGAAACAGCTACAAATTGGTCTTGCCCTATATACCATCATTGGGATTGCGGCACCCTGGAAAGAGAATGGTTTTTTTAATGAAGATGTGAATCAAGCGGTGATTATTCCAATATCGGGTATGGTGTTAGTGAATAAGGATGCTAAAATCAATAATGCCGTTTTGTTATTGAAGCCGGATATTCGAATTGACGAGGTGATTCTGCAAATCAAACAGTTGTTGGGTAAGCAGGCGCCAAAATTAAATTTATTCATCCGAAGTGCGAAACAAATCATAGCCAGTATGGAAAGTCAGGGGCGTATTTTTACATTGTTGTTGGCAGTGATTGGTGGCATCTCGTTGTTGGTGGGTGGTATTGGCATCATGAATGTGATGTTGGTTTCTGTGAGTGAGCGAAAAAAAGAAATAGGTCTTCGCAAAGCGGTGGGGGCTAAAAATAGGGATATCAAGCGATTATTTTTGGCGGAATCTGTGATGCTATCGTTGTTGGGTGGGCTGTTCGGTGTGATCGTTGGCCTGATTTTTACAGTCATTGTGGCTTATTTTAGCCATTGGACGTTCACGTTTCACCTCATGCCTCCCTTGGCAGGTTTTGGGGTTTCTGTGATCACGGGGATTTTTTTTGGGTATTATCCAGCATCACGTGCGGCGGCTTTGGATCCTATCGTGTCTATGCGGTCAGATTAAGGGGAAAAAATATGAAACAGTGGCTGCTTATTGTGACAGCATGGACCAGCCTTTTCTTGTCCACTTGTGGTTTTGCAATCACTCAAAGTTGGAGCAGTTGGGTTGCTGATGTGCGAAAAGAGGCGTTAGCACAAGGTATTTCTGCTGAAGTTTTTGATACGGCTTTTGCTGGCATCAATGAGCCCAGTAGAAAAGTGAAGGGGTTTGCGCACTCACAACCGGAGCATCGGTTGACTTACTCAAAATACTTGCATTCTAGGGTAGATCAATATCGGATTGTGATTGGCCGTAAAGAGTATAAAAAGAACAAAGACTTGCTGGATGAGATTGGGCATCGATATGGTGTCGATCCTTGTTTTATTTTGTCTTTTTGGGGTATGGAGTCTAGTTACGGAAGTTACATGGGTACTTTTCCTGTGATCAATTCTCTAGCCACGCTTGCCTATGATTCTAAACGTCAAGCATTTTTCCGAAAAGAGTTGTTTTTAGCTTTGCATATTCTGAATGATGGGCATGTGTCTTTGAGTCAATTCAAAGGAGAATGGGCGGGGGCATCTGGTCAACCGCAATTTCTTCCTTCAAGTTGGGTGAAATATGCAGTTGATTATGATGGTGATGGTCGAAAGGATATCTGGGAATCAAAACCGGATGTTTTTGCATCCATTGCGAACTATATGAAAATCAACGGCTGGAAGTCGGGAGAGCCCTGGGCTATTTATGTGACTTTACCGCCCCATTTTGATATGAGTTTGGAGGGGAAAAGCATGGTGAAGACCGTTGCCCAATGGAATGCTCTAGGCGTTCGAACAACCAGTGGTGGGCCTTTACCACATCCTGATTTTCAAGCCAGTTTGGTCAAACCTAATGGCGGGCCAGTGTTTCTTGCTTATCCCAATTACAGGATGATTTTACGTTATAATAATTCGATTTATTATGCAGGTGCCATCGGTTATTTGGCGGATAATATTTGTCAACGAGAGAATAAGTAAAGATTTTGTCGGATGTACCGATATTTATGGTAGAGCCACTTTAAGGAGCTCTCCATGACTCGTGTTGCAAAATTTAACATAGGTGATCTGGTCGTGCATAAGCGTCAGGGTTATCGAGCTGTAGTGGTGGATGTGGATCCGATGTTTCAAGCGTCTGGCCGGTATAATCCCCAGGCCGTTAAACACTCGTTTACACAACGAAATCCCTGGTATCGTCTTTTGGTGGATGAGAGTAGTCAGATGACATATGTTGAGGAGTGTATGTTGTTGTTTGATATGAGTCGCCAGTCGATTGATAATCCTAATGTGGATCATTATCTAGAACAACAGCAGGGGAATTATCGTGGGATTTCACGTGGGCATTAGGGCCTGCCATCTGAGGTGTCTTACGCTCATCATGCCGAGCAGTGACCTGAAAGTATTATCAAAAGGAACTTCGTTATGAGTCTGGATTTTTCGGCATTGAGCAAGGCTATTTTACAGTTGCAAAAAAGTCTTGAGTACGTCAATTCACCCATGGCTCAACAGAATGCGGGCTTACGAGAGCAGTTCCGAAACTCGGTGATTCAGTGTTTCGAATTTACTTATGAGTTGAGCCATAAAATGTTGAAACGTTACCTTGAAGCGACCGTTGCAAACCCCGAAGAAATTGACTTAAGCACCTTTCAACATCTCATTCGACTGGGTAATGAAAAAGGCTTATTGCGCTCCGACTGGAACGAGTGGCGTACTTATCGTCAGGCTAGAACAGATAGCACCCATACTTATGATGAAGAGAAGGCTGAAGAAGTTTTTGCTATTACTCCTGATTTCTTGGAAGAAGCGCGTTATCTTCTTCAAACGTTGACGAAGCGAAGCAAAACGCCATGATAGAAAGTCACCCTGCGATCGATCTCAAACCCAATGAATGGGCAGAGGTTATCGGTCTTTTAAGAAGACACGTCCCCACCCTTGAAGTGTGGGCTTTTGGCTCTCGGGTCAAAGGAACAGCAAAACCTTATTCTGATTTAGATCTTGCCCTTATCACCACAACACCTTTACCGTTAGAACAGCGCGCCATACTGATAGAAGCCTTCGATCAGTCCAACTTACCTATCAACGTAGATATTGTCGATTGGTCAAACATCACCGAAGCTTTTAGAAAAATTATTATGCAACATAAAGTGGTGATTCAAGCATAAAACCGTCTTTAAAAATATTTGCGCATCAAAGCCAAAGCCTGATGAATGACTTCTTTGTTTGGCATCGCATTCGGGAGCGGTTCCGCTTTGGTATCAGTGATGCTTACCCTTCCAGATCGTTCTAATGTCGTGATACGGGAGGGCTCAACGATGCCCATGTTGATATAGCTACCCATCAAAATGAAAGGCAATCGGCCTTGCTCCGTCAATAAACTTTGACCAATGCTGTAATCAGAAATTGAATTTTTGCACGAGAATAACCGCGTCAATAAGGTGGGTGAAACATCATATGCCGTTGTCAAATAAGTCATTTGGCGAGGCTTCTCACCGGGCCAATAAATAATCAAAGGGATCTGCACCTGTGCCTTAGTGAAGTTACCACAATGCCCCCAATAATTTTGGTGATTATCATTAAACTCTTGACCATGATCCGAGGTAAAAACAACAATGCTGTTTTTTAAATAGCCCTGTTTTTCAATGGTACTCAATACTTTTCCTATTTCCTCATCAACAAATTTTACCGAATTTAGATAGCGGTTATAATAAGGGAGTGGGTCAATGTTATTGCCCATGGACATGCGGGAACAGTTTGGAAGCGTAGGTTGGAATGGGGATGCAAAACTTTGCTCTCTGCAAAATCCATGCGGTGCGTTATAAAAAAGATGAAGAAAGAAAGGCTCTCTTGGTTGTTGAGAGGTTAAAAATTGGAGGGCTTTTTTTGTGGTATCTCTGTCCCAATTGCCAACATCATCACCCGGCGCACCATTCAGCGGGAGATCGGTAAGATCTGCAAAAACCGTTTTATGAAATGGGGGGTTTAGCATTTCCATTGACCAAATAACGCGTGTTGAATAACCATTACGCGCTAGTAAATCCATGAACACAGGCTTTTTCTTTTGCTTCAAGGCCGCGGTCCAGTAATTGCTTGGTATACCATAAAATAATGAAAACACCCCGGGCTGAGTGGCATTGCCGCCACTCATATGATTTTGGAATTGCCAACCTTTTTTCCCAAACTCTGTAACGTTCGGCATATAACTTGACTGCATACTGTCAAAGCGGAGGGAATCAACCATAATTAAAATGATATTATAAGGCTTATCGGGTGATTGACAGCGCAGTGGATGCAGTGGATAGTGCATGGGATCATTGGGAAATAAAGGTTGAGCAAAATGTTGCTCACTGTAGCGCGCCAAAATATTTTGTGCATTTTTACCAGGAACGACATAAACGAATAATTGATTAAAAAGAGGTAAATTAATGGTTTGTTGGGAGAATAAGTTATTATTTTGAGCAATCGATAGCATCAAAGTAAAATAAGTAAACAGTGCAGCGCTGAGCCAAAAAATAGCAATCGTTTTTCCTACCTTGAAACGACCAACTAAAATTATTTTTTTCCATACTATCCACGCAATAATGCTCTCTATGACCAAAACTGCAGCTGTTGCGCTCGACAACACCTGCAATTCATACCGAGAAAAATCGAACACCTCCCGCCATTGACTGCTGAAAATAAATGCCAATAGGGTCGTGTTCATATGAAACTTAAACATCGCATAAACGTGACTATCGCTGACAAGACAAACCACCGCAAGAAAGGCCGCCAACACGCTCACGAGAATAATGAAGCGCTTGGAAGGTGCAATGCATGCCAATAGAAATATAAACAGGCCAGGGATAAACGCCAACAACATCATATGACTTAAGTAATTGACCAGCATAAAGAGAAGGACTAAGACTCTTCCTGGGAAATAATGAGAGTAATCGATGACTGAGTTCTGGAACAAGGATGTAGATGCAAAAGTAGAGCTTAAATACCCATATCCAAGAACCCAAAAAACCAAGGTATTTGCTAAAAAATACCAGCCAATAAAACGGAACAACAAGCTATTTTTTTTGAAAAAATTCATTCTGACAGCGCTCCCCAGCTATAGATCCGATGCAGCTGATGACCTCAGGTATGCCGCACCATCAAGACCAATAAAGTCACAAATCCAATCAATAACAAAGCCAATACGCCCATGCTGGAAAGGCTCTTTGTTAAATTGATGCGGCTGAATTGTTCAGGACGGCCTTTGATGCTGCGGTAAAGGACCCAAACGATCAAAGCTGCTGCTAGTAGTCCTAACATTTGATATAGATTTTGCATATTGGGTTTACTCTCCTTCTGATGTATAAGCATCTGAAAATAGATACTGTTCTGATGCTCCCGCTGCCAGTAACTGATCTCGGGTTTGATGAGCCATATCAAAGGGACCGCTGAATACGATTTGCCAGTCTACAAGATCTTTTGGATGTCTTGAGATGGCACGTGATACCAGCGAATCTTGGCTGTCATCAAAGCTCAGAGCAAGATATTGAAAATGGTTCACATGAGCTTGCCAATGCAAGACCTTATCATCCATGTATAAATCACTTTGTGAATGAGCGCCCCAATATAATTCAAAAGGGCGTGGGCCGCCATCTGCTAGCAATTGTTCAATCATCGCTTTAATAGGTGCAAATCCAGTTCCCCGCGCCAGAAATAGGATGGGTTTGTTTGGGTCAAGGTGATTGAGATCACAAGTGCCCAAGGGTAGGCGAATGGAGACAGTACCACGATGCTTGATGTGTGTTAACAATTCTTTGTTTTGAAGGTTGTCGTGTTTGTGGCGGATGTGTAATTCATAGTGATGCGATCCCAATGGCGCATTGGCAATCGAATAGCTTTGGGGCTCAGTTCCGGCGGTCATTTGTAAATATTGGCCCGCTTGGTAATCGATGTATTCATCTGGCGCTAAAATGAGCTGTAAAATGCTGTCGGTGATGGGGGTGATGGTTTCAACACGGGCTTCTGTTGTTCGATGTGTCATAAAGATATTCCTAATAAATCCCAATAAGCATTGACTCGTTGCAGTACTTCAGGATCCATGGTGATGGTTTTTCCCCAAGGTCGTTGTGTTTCTCCAGGCCATTTACTCGTGGCATCCATCCCCATTTTGGAGCCCAAACCTGAGACTGGGGATGCAAAATCTAGGTAGTCGATAGGTGTGTTGTCTACCATCACGGTATCCCTGAGCGGATCCATGCGCGTGGTCATGGCCCAGATGACATCATCCCAGTTTCGGGCATTGATGTCATCATCGCACACGATAACAAACTTAGTGTACATGAACTGCCTTAAAAAAGACCATACAGCCATGATGATTCGTTTGGCGTGACCTGGGTATTGTTTGGTGATGGTGACCACGGCTAGTCGGTAGGAACACCCTTCCGGGGGGAGGTAAAAGTCAACGATTTCAGGGAATTGTTTTTGTAAGATAGGGATGAACACCTCATTCAAGGCTACGCCTAAAATGGCTGGCTCATCCGGAGGACGACCGGTGTAGGTACTGTGGTAAATGGGGTTGTCTCGGTGAGTTATGCGATCGACTGTGAAGACGGGGAAAGACTGTACTTCATTATAATATCCCGTATGATCTCCAAAGGGACCTTCAGGGGCTTCTACGCCCGACTCTAAATAGCCTTCTAAGATGATTTCGGCAGTGGCCGGCACATGCAAATCATTGCCAATGCAGCGCGTCAGCTGAGTTCGTTGCCCACGTAACAAACCTGCAAAGGCATATTCTGAGAGTGAGTCAGGAATAGGGGTTACAGCGGCTAAGAGGGTAGCCGGATCGGCACCTAGGGTGACAGCTACTGGGAACCGCTCGCCGGGATGATGTTGTTGAAACGCATGATAATCCAGAGCCCCACCTCTATGGGACAGCCAGCGCATAATCACTTTGTTTTTACTCAACACTTGCTGTCGATAAATGCCCATGTTTTCACGGGTTTGCAAAGGGCCTTTGGTGGTGACCAAGCCCCAAGTGATGAGGGGAGCTACATCTCCTGGCCAGCAGGTTTGGATAGGCAATTTGTGGAGGTTTACTTCATCCCCTTCCCACACTTGCGTCTGACAGGGCGCATGATGAACGATTTTTGGCGCCATGGTCAGGGCGTGTTTGATGAGGGGCCATTTCCCGATGGCATCTTTAAAGCCTTTGGGGGGCTCGGGCTCTTTCAAATCGGCTAGAACTTGTCCAAGTTGACGCAAGGCATCGATGGATTCCTCGCCCATGCCCATGGCCACACGCTCTGTGGTGCCAAATAAGTTAGTCAATACAGGGATATGATGATTTTTTGGATTCGTGAACAACAAAGCGGGTCCCCCCGCGCGGAGGACCTTGTCACTGATCACCGTCATCTCCAGATAGGGAGACACTGGGTGGTCTATTCGCTTGAGCAAATGGAGATCTTCTAATTGTGAAATGAAGTCGCGCAAATCACCATATGTCATGATTATTCTTGGCGTTTCATGGCATCAAAAAATTCAGCATTGGTTTTATGATTTTTCATGCGCTCAAGTAAAAATTCAATGGCATCACATTCATCCATAGATTGTAGGATTTTGCGTAAAATCCACGTACGTTGCAGATCTTCAGGACTTAACAGCAAATCTTCACGGCGGGTGCCTGAGCGATTGATGTTGATGGCCGGGAAGACGCGGCGTTCGGCAATGTTACGAGTCAAGTGAATTTCCATATTACCGGTTCCCTTGAATTCTTCGTAAATCACCTCATCCATTTTAGAGCCCGTATCAACCAAAGCGGTTGCGATGATGGTTAGGCTGCCCCCTTCTTCGATGTTTCGAGCCGCGCCATATAAGCGTTTGGGTCGTTGAAGGGCGTTGGCATCCACACCACCGGTCAATACCTTTCCTGAAGAAGGCACAACGGTGTTATAGGCTCGAGCTAAGCGGGTAATGGAGTCGAGTAATATCACCACATCTCGTTTATGTTCCACGAGACGTTTGGCTTTTTCAATCACCATTTCAGCCACTTGAACGTGACGATTTGCGGGTTCATCAAAGGTGCTGGCTACTACTTCGCCTTTGACCGAGCGTTGCATTTCGGTGACCTCCTCTGGGCGCTCATCGATGAGCAAGACGATGAGGATGCAATCCGGATAATTTTTTTCAATGGAGTGGGCCAGATTTTGCAGCATGAGCGTCTTACCGGCTTTCGGCGGGGAGACGATTAAGCCACGTTGACCTCGACCAAAGGGGGCGCACAAATCGACCACACGAGCCGTTAAGTCTTCGGTGCTGCCATTGCCTTGTTCCATCACCAAGCGTCGGGAGGCAAACAAAGGCGTTAAGTTTTCAAACAAAATTTTGCGTTTCACGCTTTCGGGGCTGTCGTAGTTGATTTGGTCCACTTTCAACAGTGCAAAATAGCGCTCACTGTCTTTGGGAGGCCGAATTTTTCCAGACACAGTATCCCCCGTTCGCAAACCAAATCTTCTGATTTGACTTGGGGAGACATAAATATCGTCAGGGCCTGCCAAATAAGATCCGTCTGAGGATCGCAAAAAGCCAAAGCCATCGGATAATATTTCTACGACACCATCACCATGGATGTCTTCGCCTTTCAGAGCATGGGCTTTAAGAATGGCAAAAATGATGTCTTGTTTGCGCATACGGGACGTGTTTTCAACGCTCATCTCTTGTGCAATATTGACGAGATCAGCAATAGGTAACCGTTTAAGTTCGCTAAAATTCATACTTCTCACTTGATGTATAGGTTAAAATGAATTGGATATCCAGGGTCGTAATTACGGGAAGGTCAGCACAAAATGCCGCAGCAAAAAGGTATGCTTTTTACAAAATTCGTGAACAAAAGAACACACCAGAGTTACAGGATCACAGCCTAACATAGCTCTAGAATAAAAGCCAGACTTTTTTCCTTATTCATCGCGAATCTCGTTTTTCTCTTTTAAATCATTCACGCGTTCGCGTAATTCTTTCCCTGGTTTGAAATGAGGGCTATATTTGGCCTCGGTGATGACCCTTTGACCGGTTTTTGGGTTATGGGCATTGCGTGGGGGTCGGTAGTGCAGCGTAAAACTACCAAAGCCACGAATTTCGATGCGTCTGTCTTTAATGAGCGCATCACTCATCAGGTTGATGAGCAGGTTGATGCTTTCCGTGACTTGCTTTTCCGGTAGATGCGTAAGCTTTGCAGCCAGGCTTGCAATGAGTTCCGATTTGATCATACCCACCTCATCAAAAAAACCATAAATACACATTGTATTCATATTACTTTATAAGTATAGATCTGAAAAGAAATTATTCAATATTGTCAATCATGATTTATTTTTCGTTGTTGAATATAGGCATGGACAATCCCCCAGCTCATCGCGACACGGGTGGTATGTTGTAGCAAAAAATCATCTGAGATTAATTTTTTACTGGTTGAAATAACGAGGGTACCAGGGTTTACTTTTGCGAGACGTTCATTGAGTGCATGCCATGTTTCTCCGAAAAGGGCCGTGGCATTGATGAAAATCAAAGTGGCATCGCTGAAATCGGCACTTAAAAAATTCGCGTGTATGAAATGGATCCGTTGACTCTTTCCATGATCCTGGGATGTTTGTTGTAGACGGTGATGTTGAAGAAGGGCTGCATGATGCAAATTTTCAAACAACTCAATGCCACAGCTTTTTTTCACATCAAAAACCAAGGCACAAGCCAAAACGGCCTTGCCCACCCCACTGCCTAGATCATAAAATACCGTGTTGGCGTTAGGCTTTGTCAGATAAAGAAGGGCTATGAAGGGGATGAAATCAATCTCACCATAAGTGTACTCCATGGCATCATGCAAGTTGCGCGCTTGACGGGACAAGGCAAAACCATTGATATCTCTGACCAATTGTAAAAATGTGGCATGATGCTTGTCGAGATTAAGCTCGTTAAACCAGCGCTTCTTAAGCCGCGATCGATGCCAGCGCGGGTAGTAATAGGCCGAGGTCATGATGATGAGTGAGGCAGGCAATAAGAGGTGGGTTACATTCATTGACAGACTCCCTTGGATAGGATCTATAGTACTGGACTTCCAAATAACTTCCTTCCTTATTCCCTTCTCCCCAGGCATGGGGAGAAGGTGCCCGCAGGGCGGATGAGGGGATTTCTTGCAAGTTATTTGATGAAGTGGTGCACCTACGTGCTTAAGATGCTTTGGACAGAATGGCATGCAATTCTGTCATAAGTCCAGTATAGTATATACCACCTTTTTTCAATGAGTTAGCGTGTTCACCCGGCGATTTTATGGGTATAATCTACTGAAATTTTTCAAGTTCAATGCTGGAGAGCGTTATGGCGGTGGTTAGTCATAGATTTTTTAGAGGTGCAAGAATGACGCCACATGCGTTAAGCCAGCTTGAGACCAAATCGCTGTTTGTCGATGTGGGAGGTGCAAGCGATAGTGGTTTTCGCGCAATTGCAGTGGGGTTTTTAGATAATCTCTCAAGCCATCCTCGTGGGCATGGGGATTTGATCAATCAAGCGTTGAATCGCTATTTTCTTTACTTTCCTGAGCACAGAGACGCCAAACCTGGTTTGGTCACTGCTTTTGAGCGGCTGGACTCTCTGACACAACGATTAAGTATGGGGGAATTGGTTCAAACCTTAGCTTATACTTTGAGGCAAATCGCTGTGGATAGCATGTGTTCACAGCCTGAGCGTTATCGTGGCGCTTTCCAGGGGCGCTTTTCCGGAATGACGCCAGGGGTGATGCGTGAATCAAAAACATGGCTTCATGATCTCAGTATTGAAGCATTAGCTGATGCGTTGGCAATGCCTATTGTGCTCTATCTTGGACGTGAAACAACGCTTCGAGCACGACTACGTTACCATCATCAGGAGCCCAACCGTTACCTTCCGGTGGTACTGCAAAGGGTTGATTCACATATTTTTCCACGTGTTCGCATGAGCGGGCGGTTTGCGCTGTTAAAAAATCACCCTGTGCGTGAATTTCATCGAGTGACCTCTTTCACCCCAGAACCTAGCCTGCTTGAGATACAAGCCGTGATTTCAGCGGATAACACGCGCTTAAAGACGAGATTTTTAGATATTCGAGAACGATTGTCCGTGATGGTGGATCTCAAAGAGTTGAATAGAGATGATTTACTGAAGATGTATGTGAAGGGGCTATCCTCCTTGAAAGGATGCGTGGCTTCTCTAGAGCATGGTAGCGCAGATTTTTTTGATGCACTCTTCGTTGACGCACAACATGCGTCAGAGGTGGCTAACCGACAAGTTGATATTTATATTCAAGCATTGGCACGAGCTATCACCCTCGAGCAAATGGATGAAGATGATATTTTTTCTCATCTCGAAGAATCGCACGTTTCAAAACAAGCTTAGGAAAGGAAGTAAGTTATTTAGAAGCCATCGTTTACATAAATCCTTCTTTTTTCATCCACTCATCTTGTGGAAATTTAGACATATAGTTTCGGATAGAGTCAGGTAGGATAACCAAGCATTTTTGGCCCTTTTTGAGATTCTTTGCAGCTTCTAGTGCGCCGCACATCGCAGAGCCACTAGACCCCCCAACCAATAAGCCTTCTTTTTGTATGAGTTCGCGAGCAACCATGAAGGCGTCGTGGTCATTGGTTTTGATATAGGCGTCAATCAACGTATTGTCGAGCACTTCTGGAAAAAAATCGTAACCAATACCTTCCACTTGGTATGGCGCCACATAGGAGCCACCGCCTAGAATGGAGCCGATGGGATCAACCCCTATGATTTGGATGGTGGGATTAGATTCCTTCAAGCGTCGAGCGATACCGGTGATGGTGCCGCCTGTACCAACGCCTGCAACCACCATATGGAGATCTTGACCAAAATCATCCATAATTTCTTGGGCCGTGCCATGATAGTGAGCATCTGGGTTATCGGGGTTGGCATATTGGTCGAGGATGTGTGAATTCGGGATTTGTTGCTGCAACTTTTTGGCCAAAGACAGATGGCTGTCGGGATCATCGTACGCGGCCTCACTACGCGTGCGGTGAATGACAGCGCCTAAACGCTCGAGGACCGCTTGTTTTTCAAGGCTCATTTTATTGGGCATGGTGATGACTACTCGATAACCCATCACAGCCCCCGCAAGAGCGATGCCAATCCCGGTGTTGCCAGAGGTGGGTTCGATAAGCGTGTCACCCGGTTTGATACGACCTGAGCGCTCGGCATGTCTCACCATCTCATAACCGATTCTATCTTTGATGGAACCGCCGGGATTAAAAAATTCACATTTTGCATACAATTCACAGGCCAGGGTGTTGCCGAGTTGATTGATTTTTACAACCGGCGTATGGCCAATGGTTCCAAGAATATTTGAATAGATCATGGCATTCCTTGTTTTTTTAGAACATTATAACTGAGTAAGGAACCAGAGCGAAAGATAAATTCCGATGCGTTAAAAGCACGAGATGCAAAATCCGCCCTGGATCAGATTGAAGATCAGATGATCATTGGGGTTGGGACGGGTGACCCCATTGATCCCAATATCTTAACAAAAAATCTGAGCCGCAAACGGCTCAGATCTGAAGACACAGCTCAACAACCCCGTTGACCATTACAATAAGGTTGCAATGGCGTCGTGATTGGAGATTGGGGAATGGAGGATGATTCATAAAGAGAGCCAATTCCATTAAACGGGGCATTTTGGGTAGGTGATGCTTGATAGGCGAGAGGTTTGTTTGTGGCAGGTGTACCATCTACAAAAGTAGTCCATGTCCCCTCGGAGCCATCGGTTCCAATGATAATGGTCGAAAGAAATGGCGCTAATATATTCCTTTTGTACGATCCCGTGCCACCAACAGTGCATATGTCGCTGGTCAGACTGTATCTTTGACAATTGACGGTGTTTAACTTAGTTGCATATAGGTTGGTAGGAATAAGTTCTATATTATTATTGCTCTGAGCACCCCAAGTTACTCCAGCATCGGTACTAATAACATAAATAGGATCGATTTTTACTTGTTGTGTTGGGTCATTGTTCGGTGGACTAGCATAGCCTGCTGCCATACAAAATGAGTTGACGCAGCTGACCCCGCTAAGGACACAACTCCAAGGCGTTCCCCCGATATTGCAAGTGACTGGACGGGTTAGCCAATGGGTATCCGACCCTGATTGTACTATTGCGCCATTCATAGCGAATGAGCCCTTAGAAGGTGGTGTTGTATAGGCATAAGACCCAACCGCGACACAGTATGGGGTGTTTGATGGTGGATTGTCTACTCCGCAGCTAACGCTATTTATTTGATTGCCTAAGTTTGTCGGCATTAGGTCTGGGGTAATGTATTTCCAAGTGTTTGCCGATGCAGCATCTTTTACTGCTAACAATTCCTGAGGGAATATATTCATATAATTACCCCCCGTCGCACAGAAGCAATCAGCCGTATCAAAATTTGCGGTGGTGCAATTTTCGCTACAAGCAACATTTGTCAAAATACCAGTACTGTTCGTAGGCATTCCAGCCGTTATGGGGTATTCAATCGTAGGTGTAGCAGGGATGGGTAATGTATCAAATTTAGCAAGCATTGGATAAGAGTCAGTATTCCCAGGGAATATATGATAATTACCCGATGCTAAGCAGAGTAAATGCTCATTGCCACTACTAGGCTCCATACAATAGACACTAGTGAAAGCCCCGTAACTATTATTCTCAAGGGGTACGTTAGGTTGAAAGGCTCTGAAAAATTGCCACAACGATGGGGAACTAATGAAGGTGTTATAAGTGAGATAAGGTGTTGTCGTGTCAACGGAAAAGGTCACATCCGAACTATATGAGCCAACACTTAGGCAACCACCTGCTAAGTTGCAGCTCACACTGTTTAATACATAATTGTTAGATGGATATGGCTTGGTAATACTATCGGTGATTGCAGGGGCCCATATGGGATCGGGTTGATCTGAATATGTCTCAATAAGGGGAAGAGTTGCGCCATGGTAATTAGTAAAAGTAAGGAAATCACAATAATAACCTCCAAGTCCAGCTGTACAATTTTCTTGAGGGGGCGGGGGGAAGAGGAACTCTACAGCGCAGAAACAGTCGCTACTTGTCAGGTAATCTTTAATGCAATTGGAGGCTATCTCATTGCAAGAAGTTTGAGTATATGTAAACTCCGTCATATAGTTATAAGCCCCAACAGCCACACAATGGGTTTGCAGGTTTGGATCGATGTTGGTTCGGCAAGTAACGCTATTGAGATAGCCCGCTTGAACAATGTCCTTACCTTTGGCTGCGGGTAATACCAGATTATTTGCCCATGTCCAGCCAGAGTCGTTCGTGACTTGAGCTATCATTGGGCGGACATTAAAGTTTGGGTAAAAAGTCGGATCCAACGATGTGCCTGTATTTGGGTTAAGGTAGGTGCAAAATGGATAATTTCCAGCCGGATCGCACAAAAACGATCCTACTGCGGCAATATAAGGAGTTGATGGCGCCGATTTCACTTTAATGACTGCTTCAATCGAAGAAGTGGTACAGCTTGATCCACTACAAAGCGCGAAGGTGGAATACGCTTCTCCGGTAATGAATAGCGTCTTTTCGACAGTGCGCGCAGAAAGATCTAGTCAAAAACACCCGATTTTGCGCGCGCATTGTCGAAAAGACTCATTGGACGAAACTGCTTCACTGAACTTCATGCGGGGGGGTTATGGGTTTTGCTTTTGGTGAAGAGGCCGATGTTTGCCATTTTGGCGATGTAGGCTTGAGCTTCTGGTTAAGATTCTATCTAAATTCAATCTCAGTTCCATGGCATATTGATGGTTCTACCTGGCAGTCTAAC
>JAPLRK010000009.1 GCA_026399195.1 Legionellales bacterium | reverse complement strand
TCATCAAAAACAATCTTCATTGACTCTTTAAAGTCACCCGTCACTTTTTTTCCTAATTCATAAACTTTATCGATAATGCTCACGCTAACGCTCAATCCAGTTTTAGTTTGAGTTTTTTCAATCAACTGCTTAACCATATCATGATCACTTAAGATCACGCCCTGCATCGCTCGTGTGACATGCGGAAAAACTCGATGTTCAATTGGATTCCACTTTGACGTATATGGTGGATAATGGGCAATGCGGATTTCTACGCCAATTTCATTGACAAGATTCTGCAAACCCTCTTTAAACACGTAACGTCGACTGGAATTACTACCACCGCCATCCATTATCATCAAAATTGAGGTCGCATTTGGATAATCATGTTTGAACAATAATTGTTTTACAATGCGCTTGCCTACATCAAAGCCTTTTTCTTTGAGGCGTTGTCTAATTTCGTAGACGGTTAAATCCGTCCATTTTACGCCTTCTTTTTATCTTTTTATCAGCCTCAATTGCAGCATAGCGTCGCCTATCTTTTTCAGACAAACTGTCATAAAAATTAACCATTTTGTCTACTACATTTTGTCCGTAAAACTTTTTCATAAATCCATTTTTACTCTAATCAGCCTATAAAATTCATTGTACTGATTTCATCAGGAATAGGAAGTTGTTTCGGGCGCGATCCTAAGTGGCCCGTGCTGATGTAGCAATGTAGCATTAAAGTAGCAACTATTGGCGGTGCATTTGCTGTTGTCATTTTTAACTTACCCTGTAATTTGTATAACTTGTAATACATGATATACTTGTAATATTAGTTGTACGCAAAGGAGATAATCATGTTGGCTGTAAGATTACCTGAACAATTGGAAACTCGGTTGACGCAGCTTTCTGAAGAAACTCATCGCCCAAAAAGTTATTATGTAAAATTAGCATTGGAAGAATTTTTAACCGATCGTGAAGATCGCTTGCTTGCTATTGCGCGACTTGAAAAACAAAATCCCAGAATAACCCTTGAAGAAATGGAAAAACGCCTTGATTTGGAAGATTGAGTTTGACAGTGATGTAGAAAAAGATTTGAGGAAATTGGGGCACACGTCCCAGAAAAGGATCATCAAGTTTTTAAAAGAAAAAATTGCTACCGCTCAAGATCCTCGTGCATATGGTAAGGCCCTTTCTGGAAATTTAATGGAGTTATGGCGATATAGAGTGGGTGACTACAGGGTGATTTCAAAAATTGAAGATGATGTGTTTACGGTGTTGGTCATTAAAGTAGGGCATCGGAAAGAAATATATGATTAGTCGCTGTTGGGAAATGAATTCCAAGCCAATAGGGTCTGCGGGTTCACCGCTATCATGATTGTCTTTCTTATCCATACGAACCCAATGGTTTTCAATAAGAATGTCTAACGCCGTATTCCGTTGAGCCTTGTAACGTAAAGGACTTGATTGTTGGATAAATCGTGGTGTGCTTTGTTGTAGTCCTTTCGATAAAATCCACTTCATGAGTTTTCTGGCGTCCGCATGGACTGAACAGGGTAAATTTAATAAAATAGCAAACAATGCTAAAGAGGGGTGCCCAGTTTCAAAACTAATGAAGGCAAAAATTACGATGGATGCTCTTTTGGAAAAATAGATAATGAGATAAGGAAAAAGCGTGAATGTGCTAATCGCAGGAGCTTCTGGATTCATTGGGCAAAAACTTGTGGCGGATTTGCAATCTGGCCATACTATCACTGTGTTGGGTCGCGATATGGCAAGTCTTCAACATCGTTTTATGAAACCTGTGAATAAGGTTACTTGGGAGATGCTGCCTGATTTGGAGGCCAAAACGTTTGATGCCGTTATCAATCTCTGTGGTTATAACATTGCGGCTTCTAGGTGGAGTCCTGCTGTAAAAAAGAAGCTGATTGATTCTCGTGTTAAAACAACAGCCACATTGATTGATTGGGCAATCAAAAGTCACGCGAAGCCTCATTTTATTTGTGCAAATGCTGTTGGTATTTATGGGTTGCAAGAGAGTCAGGATAATCAAGAGCTGGATGAAGATAGTCCGATTGATTTTGATAATCCACGTGATTTCTTAAGTGAAATAGGGATCCGTTGGCAGCAAGCGTTGCAACCTGCGATTGATTTCGGCATGAACGTTACAACCACGCGTTTTGGCGTTGTGCTTGGAAAAGGCGAAGGTGTGCTTAAAAAGCTTACACCAAGCTTTTATATGGGGTTGGGGAGTGTCATCGGGGATGGCAAGCAAATAATGTCCTGGGTGCATATCGATGATGTTGTTGGTGCCATTTTATTCTTGCTCAACAAACCTGAGTTAACGGGCGCATTTAATATCACCTCTCCGAATCCTGTAAGCCAAGCCGAATTTGCGCGGATACTAGCAACAACGATGCACCGGCCATTGTTATTGAAAATGCCGGCCTTTGTTATTCGAACACTGTTTGGTGAGATGGGTGAGTGTCTACTGCTTAAAGGGCAACGGGTGGTGCCGAATCGTTTGATAGAGTCAGGTTATGAATTTTTCTACCCAGCGTTGATGGACGCACTGCGTCATGAATATGTTTAATTTTTACAATTAATGGTGAATATACATGACGTCTGCTGCCATCGTATGGTTCCGACAAGATTTGCGTCTCTATGACAATCCTGCATTTGCAGAGGCTTGTCGTGATCATGATGTGGTTATCCCAATATATATTCTGGATGAAATCCACACACCCATAGGCGGATCTCAGCGATGGTGGCTTCATCATAGTTTAGCATCGTTAGATAAGGGCTTAAAAAAACTTGGATTGAATTTGTGTCTGCGTCGAGGAAAAGCCTTAGATGATTTAAAACAATTGGTCGAAAACTATCAAATTGAGTCTATCTATTGGAATCGTTGTTATGATCCTGTTTCAATAGAGCGTGACACAGTCATAAAAAAGGCTTTTCAAACAGGTGGCATTCGCATTGTGAGTACAAATGGTAGTTTGCTTCATGAACCTTGGCAAATCAAAAATATGTCGGGGCATTTTTTTAAAGTGTTCACACCATACTGGCGTACTTGTGTAAAACAAATGAGCATCCCTGAGCCATATACAATATCCAGTATACCCAAAGCATTGGAGGTTCATAGCGATTCACTTGCCAATTGGAAACTACTACCGGACAAGCCGAATTGGGCTGAAGCATTTGGAGATTATTGGCAGCCTGGCGAAGAAGGTGCCTGCAAAAAATTAGCTAATTTCGTTGACATCAATCTGAAGGGCTATAGCACCTCTCGTGATGAACCTGCTAAAGATACCACTTCAAAACTTTCTCCTCATTTACATTTTGGAGAAATTAGTCCTTGGCAAATTTGGCGTGCTATTGAACAGGTGAAATTGGATAAGGATTGCGATTTGAAGTCCGCAGAGCGCTTTTTATCTGAAATAGGATGGAGGGAATTTTCTTACTATTTACTGTATCATTTTCCGTCTCTACCCAATGCCAATTACAAGTCCCATTTTGATCTCTTTCCATGGGAAAATGATGAGAATTTTTTAAGCCGCTGGCAAGAAGGGATGACGGGATACCCTATTGTAGATGCTGGCATGAGGGAGTTATGGCATACAGGTTATATGCATAATCGAGTACGCATGATCGTCGCCTCTTTTTTAA
>JAPLRK010000065.1 GCA_026399195.1 Legionellales bacterium | reverse complement strand
CTTTTTATCAGCCTCAATTGCAGCATAGCGTCGCCTATCTTTTTCAGACAAACTGTCATAAAAATTAACCATTTTGTCTACTACATTTTGTCCGTAAAACTTTTTCATAAATCCATTTTTACTCTAATCAGCCTATAAAATGTATTGTACTGATTTCATCAGGAATAGGAAGTTGTTTCGGGCGCGATCCTAAGTTATTCCGGCCGCGATCCTAAGATTTAATTGCGAGGTTGTAATAGGTTGGGCCTTGGCCCAACGTCAGCGTGGCGGGCAGTTTTTTGTTGGGCCAAGGCCCAACAGGATACTGTGCCACGACTTGTGTTGGGCCAAGGCCCAACCTACAACCTCACCATTAAATATTGACGAGGCACTAGGCCCTAAATTCTAAGCGACGACATTCAAAACCGAATCCATCCATTTGCTCCAAGCTGGCACGTTGGTGGATCCAAAGTCTTTTCCGCTTAGCTTTTTCAAGAGCAGGTAAGCATACCTGTGATTGTTTGGTTGTTCTAACCGGAGTATCTCTAACAAAGCCGTCCCATCGTTTTTCAAAATCAGCGGTTGATTTTGTTTCGACTTTGAAGCTTCATATAAAACGTAGAGCGCTTTGTTTCGATCTGAGGTATACGGTGACGTAAGATTTGGATGGATGGTAGTGAGGTCAAAGTCTGCTATTTTAGACTTTTCAACCGTCTCACCAATGACCCGCATCACATTGTTTCGTACCAATCGATCCGAATCGTTTACATAAGGAAGGAGGATCGTGATGATTTCTGTTGGGTTTTGAAAGTGGCCGACTAAGAATATAGCCGCTCCACGGCGCGCAGGAGAGGGATCCGATTTTATGGTCGACAAAATGAGGGGCTTTTGTTTAACGGCCGCTTCATTAAACTCGTTTAAGTATGGTTTCAGTCGCGGATGAGCAAACCCCATCAGACAATGATAAACAGGACAAGGCGCTGATATGTTCCCAACACCAGGCGTGAGTAAGATCTCTTGTTGAGTGTCTTGATACTTGATCATGGACTCGATCACATCCGCTGGATGTTTTATCGAAGGTGATGGTTTGGGAATAGGCGCGTCCTCTTTTACAAATCGCATGCGCTCTGGGTGATTTTTATCAATAATCTCAAGCGTAGAATGCATTTTAAGTTTATCTTTACCAGGATAGACAATGGTGTCGAAGTGAACATAAAGAAACCCATTTTCTTTTTTGATCCGCTCCATCAATTTATTTTTTTGCTTTGTATAGGCCACTGAGTCAGGGGTTTCGGGTGAGTTTTGTTCGTCCCGTTTGTATGGATTGTCTGCAAGAAACTGATATAAATGTTGTTGAAGTGCTTCAATTGACTTACCATATTTTCTTATCAGTTGTTGTGTTTCAATCGGCGAAAGACCAAACACATCGGCAGCACTTGCCATCACACTACTCATCATGAATAAAATACCTGTTATTATCGTACGCCATTTCATTATTGAACTCCTTTCTCTGTGTTTAACGAAATATGATACCGCATATTCTGCTGCATCATGCTCATAATATGTTGATGGTGCTGGTGAAGACGATGTGCTGTCTTTTTTGGCTCCCATTGGAACGGCTTGGTAAAATTTGTAATAAATTGAATAAAAACATCCAATATTTTCAGATCGGGATTCGCTTCCTCAATCCATAAAAATTGACCTTGTTCATTCACTTCGAGGAAAATGGTTTCACCCTCTTCGTTTACAATAAAATCTAGAGATCCAAATACTAATCCCATTTTTTCCATAAAAGTCTTGATCTGTTCCTCCAAACTTTCGGGTAGAAAATATTGTTCTACATTCAACTCTCGGGCCGAAATGGCGCGCCAATCTAACTTTCCATTAGGATGTGCCTGAGAATTTAACTTTGCCGCTATAATGTATCCCCCAAAGTAGACGACGCGCAACTCATATTTTTTCCGAATCTCTTTTTGGAAAATACCAGGCGTTAACTGCAGGAGTTTATTCGTGGGCAGGTCTTGAAATGAGAGTCTGGACGTATATGAAATTCGAGTGGCGTGCGCTTCAAACCAAAAGTTAGCGCATAAGGGTTTATAAATGACCCCTTCGGCTTCATTCTTTAAAAGAAAATAACGGATGTCTTGTGGATCATTTGAGCACAAGGTGGTTGGAATTTTCATGCCTGTCGCAACGGCCATTCGCAGCTGAAACAATTTTGACTGTGCCCGGACTGCGGCATTCTTTGGATTGATCCAGGTTGCATTTGGGGCCAAGTTGTCAGTGATCGATTCGAAAAGCAAACGATTTTCATTCAACGCAAAAGAATGATCATCTGGATGTGTTATCTCTTTGGGCACATGAGGTTTTCGGGCACGCCGCCACCATACAACGTCGTACTCATTGTCCGCAACTGAATTTTGTTTATCTGAACTGCACCAATGATACGTGTCATTATCAATAAATACCGAGTTTTTGAGTTTTGTTGGCTGATCTGCCATGAATAAAAAACGAACCACATGACCCAGCTCTTCTAATACAATCTTTACAGCAAGGGCATGAGTATCCTCTGGTGCCGTCAGAATTAAGTATTTCATAGTTTTCCTTCTGAATAACAGCTTTACTCCTGATCTCTTTATTCCAGCAGCGGAGAGAGGGGATCCGGAGGGCCGGTGAAAAAGGGATAGGCTCCCTTTATAGCGAGCCTATCCCAGCGTGCATATCGGTGCTAACCATCGATATCACAATCTCTTCTAGTTACCAACGGTACTCCAGATCCCCCGGTAACACTTAAGGAATCATAACAGGTCCATTGTGTCCCAGTTGAGTCACCACCTGTAACTGTCTCCAAAGCCTCCCGATCAATCTCAGTTGCCAACTTATACGCAAGGACTCGCTCATTCTGCTTTTCCATATTTATCTCCTTTTTGTTGATAATAGACTTTGTCGCAAATTCCATCTTGACCCAAAGCCTTGTTTTTTTTGCTTTTCCCTAAAACTAGCGGTACACTTTAAAGTGTTAAAATAGGCTAACACTTTAAAGTGTAGCCGTCAACGTTTGAATGATCCATTTATCAAAATTTTTTAGATGCTGCACTACCCCTCTCCCGCGAACAAGTGCAGCCAGTAAAGGGTACTCCTGCGGGAGCGGTATTAAGTCCTTTGCTTGTGAACAAATTTTTTCAAAATGAGCACGAGAACCCATGTCTTTAAAATACGAAACTTAGCGTGGCAGTGCCTGAAATGATAAAAGCAGAGTCTCAAATGCTGAAAGTTGAAATTAATTAGTCGCTGGCGCGAATTCCTGAATGATTTCTATGGAAGTTGCAATATTGGAATGCAATTTATGGCCGCGCACTAAGATAGTGATGGCATCAAACGTAAGAAATCTTGTAGATGAGGTTTATCGGTTTCTGCCGAGAGATACTTGTGTAACCGTTCCATCGAAGTTTTGTATTCATTCGGAAGGAGCGTCCCGCGTATTAATTCAAATCGTAAATACACACAATAGGTGTTTAAAACATCGGTTTCACAATAGTCCCTGATCCCTTTGATATTTCCTGACAAATACTCGCTCCAAACGCGACTGCCACTCATGCCCATCTTTCCAGGAAACCCTAACATGGATGCGATTTCATCTAAGGGCGCAAAGGCTTTGTTTTGATACCCTGCTAAGACATCCATGAGATCGAGATGTCGATAGTGGAAACGGTTGAGATAGTTGTTCCATCGAAACGCTTGTTGGTGCTCACCAGACTCCCAATAGGTTGGCGAGGCGATGCCATGTTTGAGTGCGCGATAATGGAGGACCGGAAGATCAAACCCGCTGCCATTCCAACTGATGAGGGTGGGGATGTGTTTTTCAATGCCAGTGAAAAATCGGGTGATGATTTCTTTTTCATCGCTGGACTCTTCGCCGATAGACCAAACCTTCAATTGGGAGGCGGTTTGAATGACCAAGGAGATGGCAACGACACGCTGCAAGTGAAGTGGCAGAAAATCATGGCCAACTTTGGCTCGCCGTAAAGCAAAAAGAGCCTCAGCAGTATCCACATCCGACAATCCCTCCAAATCATAAAGCTTTCGGCCTGACGCAACATCGGGAATGGTTTCTATATCGAATATTAATAGGGTCATGATTACCTCGAAGTATTAAAGTATATTATAGCGCTGACTCTATGGCGAGTGAAAAATAGGTGATAAACTCTCGTTAATTCAGTGTCGTAGGCATTCACATATGAAATGGATCTTTTTGATCATTGTCAGTCTTCTTCTCACGGGCTGCATGAGCCCACCCCCAAGAGATCTGAACAATATCTGTAATATTTTTAGGCAATACCCCAGGTGGTATGACCATGCTCTTGATGTTCAACGTCGCTGGCGTGTGCCTATTCCTGTTCAAATGGCTATCATTCATCAAGAATCAAAATTTGAAGCAGGGGCGAAACCACCGCGGAAGAAATTGATGGGGTTTATTCCTTGGACTAGGCCATCAACAGCGACGGGTTATTCTCAAGCCTTAGATGGAACCTGGGCTCATTATAAACAAACCAATGGCGGCCCGCTTTCTTCTCGTCATGACTTTGCGGATGGGGTGGATTTTATTGGTTGGTATGCTAATCTTGCCAATAGAAAAGCGGGGATTTCACGGAGTGACGCATACAACCTTTATCTTGCCTATCATGAGGGGATTGGAGGCTACCAAAATAAGACCTACCTGCATAAACCTTGGTTGATTCAAGTGGCTCGTAAAGTAAGCTCTCGATCTCAAGTCTACCAGGCGCAATTGTCCACATGTTCCGCCTCTTTAGGATCGAAATAGGGTGGTGATCTCAGGTGACAACGTTCACAGGAAGCGGTAGGATACAATCCTTAATTCTGGAGAGATGTTCATGTCGTTGATGCGTTTGATCTTATTAGGAGGTCCTGGGGCTGGAAAAGGTACTCAGGCATTGAAATTGACAAAGCACTTCAACATTCCGCAAATTTCAACAGGTGACATGTTACGAACTGCTATCGCAAAAGGGAGTGAGCTAGGACTTAGCGCTAAAAAAATCATGGACTCTGGTCATTTGGTCCCAGATCCTATCATCATTTCTTTGGTGAAAGAACGATTAGCTAATGCCGATTGTCAACAGGGTTTTTTACTGGATGGGTTCCCACGGACCATCCCGCAAGCCGATGCTTTAAAATCGGCTAAAATTGATATTGATTATGTGGTAGAGATAGCTGTTGACGATGATGAGATAGTGAAACGGATCAGTGGTCGACGAGTGCATATTCCTTCTGGTCGTATCTATCACATTCTTGCTCATCCCCCTAGACGTGAGGGGTTGGATGATGAAACCGGCGAAGCTCTTATCTTGCGGGATGATGATCGAGAGGAAATCATCCGAAAGCGTTTGGAAGTCTATCATAAGCAAACAAAACCCCTGGTTGCATATTATCAAGGTTGGTCAAAGCGAGGTGGTGCTGATGCACCCTGTTTTAGACAAATCTCAGGGCAGGGCAGTGAGGCTACTATCTATCAAAGGATTTTATCGGCACTTCTTGGAGAATAAGGGATGACTCAAGCGATCACAGGCAATGAGTTCGAAGCGATTATTGCCAAACATGATATTGTGGTTGTAGATTTTTGGGCCGCATGGTGTGCGCCCTGTATGCAATTTGCAAAAGTCTATGAACGCGTTTCAATGCTCTATGAAACGGTTTTATTTGCCAAAATCAACATCGAAGAAGAGCAAGAAATTGCTGAGGCCTTCCATATTCGTTCGATTCCTCATTTGATGGTGTTTAAGCAAGGAATTGCTATCTATTCAGAAGCAGGAAGTATGCCTGAATCGACCCTTAAAGAGTTGGTTGAACAAGCCTTGAAGGCTGATGTGAGTGGGATCAAGGCTTCAACTTGAAGAAGGATCTTAAACTGGACTTTGGCCTTTTTTAACTTCAATACTCCAAGATCCGTTCGCCCTGAGGAGGCGCGAAATCGATCTCTATCATTTTGCACTGAACTTCAACGCGCCGTCTCGAAGGGTTTCTCGCCATCATTATGCAGCTAATGCCAATTGATAAATCAATAAGTTAGCATTTTTTTCGGTTATTTTTAAAGAGTCCGTGTTTTTTTCTTGATTTTTAGACGTTGAAAAATACATCTTCACCCATATTGATCTTCTTATGATCATAATGATATCACCCAAGGTTAGCTCGCCTTTTTTGTCATACCATGATGTTGTTTCTTGCACAACGAGCTTTTTTGTTTCATTCATTTTGATGGCAATCAATACCAATATTGAAAGCAGCGCCATAAGCAATGGTGTTGTTCTCGCAATGGCTTGGTCAGACCATTGACGCTGCGTCTCAATACCCAAGTGAGCACGGGTTTCTTCAAACGTAACCTCAATGTTCCAGCGCAACACGAACCACTCAATAATTTGCGTTGGTAAGTTCGCTAGGTCTGTGCTGAAAAATGTCTCCGCTTCATTTTTTCCATTCGGTGTTTTAACAAGCACAATGCGCAACGTCAAGGGTAGCTCGCCAGCATGATACCATAGACATTCAAAGGTTAAGCATTCGATGATGCGTTGTTCACCACCATACCACTTCACTGCTAGTGTTTGCCATGCTTGGCCAGGATCTACCAACAATTCTTTGAGCTGGATTCGCTTGCCTTTAACCTGTGGTCTTCCACGTTTTCCTTTTTTTTAGCTACGGGGGCTTCATATAACTGTGCATCCAACCGCAATCTGGATATGAGTGTAGCGCCACTGTTTATACAGGCCTTTGCAAGTGCCATACAAGCATACGCCCCATCTCCAACCAAGATCCAAGACTTACGCTTTAACCAACGACTGACGCATCGAACCATTTGTATTGTCCAATCTATCGAGGTCTTATGTCGTTTTCCAGCATTGTCTTGCGAGCAGCAAATAAAGGGATGGAGTCGAAGAAAGAAAGAAGCTTTGATCAGCGGTGATTGGGATGCAGTATCACATCACGCAAAACGAAAGAAAAAGTAGTTCAGTGCAACATCGACGAACCCTTCGAGACGGCGCGTTGAGTTTCAGTGCATAATGATAAAGATCGATTTCGCGCCTCCTCAGGGCGAACGGATCTTGGAGTATTGGGATTAAAAAAGGCCAACGTCCAGTTAAATGAACCCCCATTTTTTTAAAAATATCCTTATTGTGGAAAAACCGTATTTGTGGCCTGGGAAGAGGGACCTGACAGAATGAATGAGACGACGTACTAGTGCGCCATCAACATGTAATCTTGGGGTAAATTGATTTCAGTTTATGCCGTGCTTTCTCGATACTGAATTACTGAAAAACAACATGATTGCATTGGAAATTGTTGAAAACATTAGCCGTGAAACAATAAGGCAGACCCTAAAAAAAACGGATTAACACGTAAAAAGATTGAATACTGGGTCATACAACTGTCAAGCCTCTATAGAAACAACAGGATAATTGATGATTTTCAAGTCGTGGGTTATGAGGATAAGATCATGTAATTTTGCTTGAATGATCAATAGGCGATCAAAAGGATCTGAATGTAAAGGAGGCAGATCGGCTACTCCTAACGCTTCTACAGGCATGATGGGTAAAAATTTAAAGTTTTCGGCGGTTGTTGCTTCCAATAAGTTATGAGGCAACGTTAACTTTCCGATGCTTTTTTTAATAGCCATTTCCCAAAATGAAGCACTGCTTACATAAATGAGATTAGATTTATCCTGAAGGATATGTTGCGCATTGGGCTTGATTTTTTCAGGGGTGGTTAGCCACCAAAGTAAGACATGAGTATCTAGCAAATAGTTCATGCTACTTTTCATCCCCATAAAATAATTTTAAAATATCGTCAGGTAATGGATCATCAAAATCTTCGCTGATGTCGATCACCCCTCTAAATTGCCCTCCATGCCTTGTTTGCGTACCACCACTGTAGGGAACTAGCCGAATCAATGGTTTACCGCCTCTCGCAATAATGACCTCATCACCACTTAATACTTGATTGATGAGTTTAGAAAAATGTGTTTTAGCCTCGTGAATATTCACCAACATGATCCCTCCTCCTGGCTTCTTGGATGATGTGTTGATTGTAGTGGACTAACATGACTTAGTCAATATTTTGGACTTCAATGGGTTGATACCGTCAATTCATCTTATAAAAATATAATCACTTAGGACTGGTCATGATCAAACCGAAATGGATAAATCTCAAATTTCTTGGACAGAATGACATGAGGCCCTTTTCATGTCTTTCTGTCCAGAGTCCAACTGCTTGTAATCATCTGAAATTCAGATATGATCTTGAATTCAAAAGATGGAAAACTCGGTGTTTTACAAGGATGAAATAGATACATGATGTTAACTAGATTCTCTTTAGCGTTTGGAGCCTTTTGCTCTGCTATGTGCGCTTGTGCCGGAGATATGGGGCACCCATCGCCTGCTTATTTTATCTCTATTAGTGCCGCCCCTAGCTGGACTCATGTGGGCTCAACCCAAACTATTGCACTGCAGCCTGATGTGATAAAAGCCTATGTTCCTCGAGGGCCTGATCACCAGACTTTAGGGAATGGAGAGATTTTTTTAGGCGTGCAAAAGTCTTTTTTTCAACAGGTCACGAGTCAATTTGGTTTGGCAATCTATGCCAGTAGTCCTGCAACGTTAGGTGGGTTTATTCAAGAAGATGCTAGTCCAAATTTCCAAAATTATACTTATCAGTATCAAATCAGTCATGGACATATTGGCTTGAAGACGAAATGGATTGCTGAAAATTCATTCAATATCAATCCATACTTAGGAGCAAGTATCGGCGTTGGATTTAATCGTTCCTATGGCTACACCATCACTCCTCTGATTTTTCAAGAGGTTCCTGCGCCACCTTTTCAATCCACGACCAAAGTGGTTTTTAGTTATGGCATAAATGCTGGTTTTCAGCATACTCTCAATCAGCATTTCACCTGTGCCATAGGCTACCAACTCGTCTCTTGGGGATCAAGCAACCTTGCGCAAGCCGCCGGGCAAACGTCAAGTAGGGGCCTGGGATTAAACAATCTTTATACTCAGGGTGTTGAGTTTAATGTGAGTTACTATTTATAAGAGTGATGCCATGAAGAAATATTTAAGTCTTATCTATTTACTCTGTTTTATTGTTACACCAAATCACGCCAACACCCAACCGAAATTTGGCCTAGTCGCAAGTACCCAAACCACTGTCACAGTGCCCGCTAATCGCCACGCTTTGGTTCAGTATCGTGTCACGAACCGTACGTCGATAACCCGAACGCTGACGATGGTACCTATTCCAAATGTGGTTCAACGTACGGATGATCCCTCGCAGTGTTCGAATCCCTTTGTATTAGCGCCGAATCAATCGTGCAATCTGACCTTATTCATCAATGGTGCAACCCAACAGAGGGCCTATTCTGGCGGGCCTGTGGTTTGTAAGACACAAGCGCATACAAACATACCCGATCCCTTCCTATGTTCACAACCCGCATCCAATATGGTGTTGACGATTTTCCAGGCACCACCCGTAGCACCAACTACCAACAAATTGTATGTCAGCAACTGGAGTGGCGATAGTATTTCATTGTGTTATCTTCATTCTGGAAATCTTGTGAATTGCTTGGTATCGGCAGTCAGCGGTACTTTTTTAAACCCAGAGGCCTTGGCTATCAATGATGGCGTCCTGTTTGTAGCCAATATAGGTGGTGGTATCAGTTCGTGTGTTATTGATCCGGTTACCGGTGATTTATCCACTTGTCAAAATGCAGTCACCACCCCAAATCCTCCCATTTTTGGCCCAGATGGCATTGCGATCTTGGGTGGTCAGGCGTTTATTGCCGACTCAGGTCCTGCCTCTTTGAACCAAGGAGTCACTGTTTGTGACATATCTGGGCAATTTTTGACGAATTGTACTTTCACAAAAGGGGATGCGTCTTTTTCTGTTCCCTCTGATCTGGCCATTGCTGATCATACGGTTTATGTCACTAATTTTAATAGTCTAACTACTTATTGCACCGTTGCTGATCCTTTATGTACAACAGCTTCTGGGGAGGGAAGTATTTCTGGAACGGCAAGTTTATTGAATGAACCAGAAGGCCTCTTTATGACCAGTATTAATTCGGTTCAATATGCCTATTTTACTAACCATGGAAATAACACCATCGTACTCTGTACCGTGCTGTCATCAACCGATTTTAGTAACTGTCTGGTTACGGGGGGATATTTTACAGGTTTTGGTAATCTTACCCTTTTAAATAGCGAACTAAAGGGCTACATTCCTAGTGGATTGAATAGTATTAACATATGTGATGTTAATGTCAGCGATGGTACCTTGAGCAATTGTCTCAATTCTACCGAGTCCGCTTTCAATAATCCGTCAGGAATGGTCATTCAATAAGGATTCTACTTTTTTGAGGGGGAATGATCGTCCAACGCAGGTTTATCGGGAATATCTTTTTTAATATGCTCTATTAATCTGCCAAGCTTTTTCTTGGCTTTAATTGAAGACAATTCCTCAGTCGGGGAAGTGGGGTGAGAATCAAAAGATTTTTCTAAGGCCTCTTGGATTGTTTTGTGAAGGATTAATCCTGCATCTGAAAACCCGAGATGAGTTGCAAGGGTGTCATCCGTTTGTAATGTCATGATTTTTGAGGATTTTTCTGGCGTGAGTTTTACCAGAACGGGTTGGTGCAGTTTCTGATAAAGAGGCCAAATGGTGGATTCATTAGCCTCTTTGATTTGAGACATGGCATCTTCAAAATTGGCTTTTTGAGAAGCATCACTTTCTGTGGTCAGAGGCATTACATGCTGAACCCATTCAATGAGATCTGATTTGATTGTAGTTAGGATAATGTCCTGTGTCTCTTCATGAAGACATTTAACTATTACTTGAAATTGATGTGTATTGGATTCTGGTAGAGCTAAACTTGGAAGTGAATCCTTGATTTTTAATATCATCTCTTCACTTTGCCGTGGGGTTAGATAGAGAAGGGCTGTGAAAAGATCATCGGCTGTCTTGATGATACTCGGTAAATGATCCTTCATGATGAGATAGATTTCATCTCTATATTCTTGGTTGATGTTAGCGATTAAGACCTCTCTAAATTCTGTTGATGATAAAATAATGTTAGGAAATTTGTCATATAAAGTTTTATGAAACGTGTTAGCGACATCGTCAGGAAGAATGGATTGAATATGAATAAAATCCCATCCTGATTTTATCATACTTGGCAAACTATCTTTCATTTTCAAATATAAGGCATTGCGTTCTGATCCATTTAAAGATGTCATGATCAGGACGAAATCTTCCGCTGACTTAATCAGTGTTGTGATTTTCTCCTGACAAGCCCTACGAAAAGCTACTGCAGATTTTCCTGAAAGAACACCCACAATATCAATATAATCTTGAGCTGTTTCTATCCTCTGCGGGAGAACATCAGCGAGCGATTTGAAAATGACGGTTTTATGTCCCATAGGTAGGGATTTCATGATGTCTTTGAAAAGGTTTATTGACCGCGTCAGATCTAACTGAATCTCCGAACAAATGTCATCTACCGTATTTGTGGAAAGGGAAGATAATATCGCCACATAATCATCAACTGATGTCATCATAGAGGGAAGTTTGTCTTTTATTGCATTATAAAGACTATTTTGTTGTTTTTTGGATAAATCTTTCATGATGCTTTGAAAATCTCTGGCAGTTCCAATGTATTGAGTTATATGATTCAGGATGTATTGAAACTCAAAAGGAGTCATATATTCAGATATTGGAGGCTTTGAAACCAACTGACCGATAAAGCGAGTTGTTGGATCAGCGCCAGAAGTTTCGTCCATCATCCTGGTTGGGCTAGGCCCTTCATTTGCTGCGGATAAAGCTGGTGACAGGGAGTGAGGGCTTTCTTCAGGCATATGTTCACTTAGTAAGCTTACGCATTCAAACGTCCTAAGTTGCTCTTTCAAAGGTTTTCCAAATAATATGGACTCTAGGGATAGCTCCCTTTCCTTCATCAGACGCGAGATCTCTTTGATATTTTTTGACATCACAGCGATGAATAATGTTGCATTTGGATTAGATTGAGCATAACGAACAAGAGCACCATTAGGATTTTTTTCAAAAGCATATTGTAATATAGGTTTTCCATCAATTTGATCAGAAAAATCACCGATACTCTCGAATTGTTTAAAGGCTTCTAGTGCCGCTTCTTGGCGAGGAAATTGAAGGTATCTTTTCATTTTTTGAAGATCGAAATGGTGAACTAATTTTGAGTCATTGAATTCTATGGCCCATTCACGAATCGTTTTTCCCTGCATTATGGAATCAAAAGTCAAACCTTTTTCTGAGATCAATTGCTCGGCAGCAACAGAGTCCTTAGCAAACATCATGCAACATAATTTTACCTCCGGATCTGATGCCATATGTTTGACCAAGTCACCTTTCCCGTTGTTTTCTAAAGCATATTGCAAAATAGTCTTCCCTTTCACGCGGTCGAATACAGAAACCGAACCATTTAAACGTTCAAGTTGCTTCAAAGCTACTTTATGGAGTCCCATATTCAAAAACATGACGATTCTTACTTGACATGCTATTTTATATAGGTTCGCCAATCCAGACGCTTCAGCTAGTTCTATGACAGAAAAGTCTTTAAATTCGGAGTTTGGAGGTGAAGAGAAGTCTAAGTTCATGAATTTTTTGATAGCCTCTTTCTCATTTTTGTTCTCGATATCCAGAAAAAGCATGGCAAAAGGGCTTGATCGATAAAGCTGACTAAATGGACCATCTGGTTCTTTCTCTATAGCACGTTGAAGGAGGCTTTTGCCTTCCGTAAAGGTATAAATAATACGGTTGGTTTGCCTATGATCAAGCCAAGTTGTGAGTAACCGTTGTGCACCGAATGGGTCATTACTGTTTAATCTAGTGATGATCACTGGCGTTAGCAGATGGAAAATGAGCTTATCTTGCCCGGACGATTGAGCGAGAGAAATGAGATTTTTCCCATCGATCGTATCGAGATACCCCAAGCCTAATTTTTCTACCATCTCAATAGCAGCTTCTTGAGCTTTAGATGTTATGGCGTCCAAGAGTAATTTCTTCGTGGCTGTTTGACAGTAGGTTAGAAAATTGCCAGGGGTGGCAAGTTCTTCCACAATGATATCGTAAATGCGCTCCCCTTGAACCATCTCAAATATATTGATGTCCTTAGACAATGGTAAAAACAAGTTCCATGCCTCTTCTTGCTTTCCTGTTTGGATCAGTAAGAAAAGATACTGCACCATTTGTTTGTGATCAATCAATTGATGTTCTGCCAACATTGAGGCTATATTGTCTTGTTTTTCTGCTTGTTTGTTTGCAGCGGAAAATGCTATTTTGACGGCGGGCTGACGCAATAAGATCCCTAAGCGTTCGTATTCTTCATCACTGGCAGCTCCACGCAGTAAAGTGATAGCTTCTGAGAGTTCAGGATTTTCAAGGGTATTGACTGCCCTATCATATGCGGCTACATAAGATGAATTAGGTGAAACACTTTCATAAATAATCATTTTATCGGCTCTAATCGCCTCAGAAAATGATTGCTCCCCAGTTGCGCCCATCAGAGGCCCTGATAATGCGGTACATGCCATCATGGATAATCGCGTCATATGCTCTGTATAGATAACCCTGTAAGTTTTCTGCGGGGTGATACTTGTGTCTTCATGGAGTATTTCATTTGACTTTAAATCGGAATTATAAAATTCAATTCTTGTAAACCCATCGGCTATTAATTTATCCTTCATGAGCATAAGCGCTTGGTGTTTCAATACCATGGAATGCCCCACCATGATGACATCTTGATTTTTATGTTGTCCTTTGATGAGCTCAAAATGGGTTTTTAAAAATTGCATTGCTGGGTTTTGTTCAGAGGATGTTTGGTCGTCATGACTAAACTGAACACATAGATCTGATTCTTCCCGATAAGCCGTGAAATTTTCAAGCTTATCTAGTAATACCGTTTCGATATTGCTATCCAACAATAAATGTAGCATTTGCACACCAAGATAAGAGGTTTGATCTTTCAGGTGCATGCATAATTTGTCTAAATCCGCCGTATTTAATGGGTATAGCCTTGTTTGCGTAACTTGTTGCGCTTGAAATGGTATGAGCATTTTGTCATAGACTAGGGTACGAAATGGTTCTGCTATATTTTCAGGAAGTGCTGATGTGATAGCCCTACACTGTTCTGGTGTGAATGTTGATCCAGACATTTGTTCTTTCAGGGCTGCAAAAACATTTTTTTGTTGTGTTTCAGAAAGGGAAATCAGTATACGAGAAAGATTCTCTGGAGATTGTCTTAAAAAATCTTTTGTGAATAAGCGCAGATGATCAGGGTTATGACAAAGGTGTTGTAAGCCTTCCGTACTTAGGCTTGGAATAAGGCTACCTAAATTTTCTTTTATTTTTTGGATATGCTCATCATTCAATGGGAGCTTTTGTTCCAGAATAAAATTGACCACATCATAATTTGATGTATTGAGCGCGTGAGTCAGGGTATCCTCAAATCTGCCATTGGTCTTAATGACGGCCGCGTCATAACCAAGGATTGATAAGAGTTCCATTATTTTTAAATAATTTTTGGCATCAATGGCTTCTTTTAGATCAGATTCTTTCCATATTTTGACTTTTTCATTTTTTATATAAACAACGGATGGGATTTTGGCTTCTAAACGAAAGAGATCGCTTAATATTTTATTGACAGTGGAGAGCGTTTCTTGATATTTCTTGCTATCTGGATCGATGTAAAATTCACCACGTTCTTGGTCACCAATCGCGTGTTGGAATAATTCAATAAAATCGGCCTGAAATTCGCCACCAATTCGCCTCACCTCCCTTAAAAAGGCTAGCGCGATGCCTTCCATGATATCTTTTCCGTAAAATACAGTACTTGCCACGTCAAAGGTTTCTAGCTTGCTACCATATAAATACTGAAATTTCCCAGCGAGATAAGGATCTTTATATTTCCTGACGAGCTTTCCTTTGTAGGAAAGCTTTATGCATGTAGTTGCTGCCGAAGGATAAAGCATCTCATATAATGAAACGATCCCATGATCTAATAAATCCGAAGTACGACCCTCTATGACCAGCTGATCACCACCAAAACGGGAGAGCATTTTAAAGTTATGGATTAATTCCATTCTGAAAAAGACATAGTTTGTGTTCCCAAGAGTCGCGATATCAGAACTGGAATTTTGTTTGAATCCAACTTTGAACTTTTCTAATAATCTATCATAGGATAGCAACACACCATTCTCCAAAATTTTATCTAATTGAGCGGTGTAATGCGCCAGATCAAATTTGCAAGACATGAAAAATCTAAGAAACCGTTTTTCTGATTCAATAGCTCTCTCGTCTGTCACTACAGTAACACCCAACTCTTTTTTTAATTTTCTTAGGTTCTGTTGAGATTTTTCTTTTGTAAAAAATCGTTTTTTATCAATGACTTCTTCCGGTGGAATGGTTTCTTCGTGCTCTTTCCAGTAAACTGCTTTATGAAATTTTGATGAAGATGCTTTGGCACGAAATTGGCGCTGTAACTTAATCACAGCGGCCTCTGGGCCCATCAGTGGTTTCATTTCTTTTACAAGTTTTTGAGCCTCCTGTTTTGAGGTACTGAAAAACTGCGGATATTCCTCTTTTAAACGAATACCCTCAGGAGTGTTTTGAAACTCACTTGTTAAGAAAGACTGGTAAGACGTTGCGTAGTTTATTCTTTCCCATACAGGTCTATCTTTCTCGATGTCATCACGATAGAGCATCGGAAGAGCATCCATATTGCAAGCCGTTAACATAATTTCATGCATGGAGTGATGACCAAGCCCAACCTCGGCTGCAGCAAGTAAATTTAAATAAGACTGTCTTTCTTCCCCTATTAAGTCGGGGGCTAAAAATTGAAGGCCCTCTAGGCAATCACCAGCGGTACCTGAAGGTCCAGCAATAAAAGGGACACCATGAGCCTGTAGTGTTTTTACAATCGGCGAATCTGGATTTGGGCTGGTTCTAAATTTGTGTGGTGTGTACTCGTAACGGTGAAAATTACGCCACTCAGATAATGTCGAAGATGGTTCACAGATACCAAAATCTGAGGTTCTATAAACAGAAGAAACTCTTTGTCTACCTCTTGTCTCTTCATCAAACATTTCACCTGGTTTTTTTGGCCTTAGTTTGCGATGTAAGACCGCCTTTTCATCAGCAATTCTTTGTTTATCCGGCTCACTTTCAACATCTCGCTCGGGTTGATACACCCCGCGATAATTAAAGAAAATCAGATGAAGAGAAGCACATTCACAAATGATATGAGATCTATCTTCCCCATCCAAAGGCCTGCTTAATAATTCAATTAAGGCATCAATCGGGGCTAAGCCGCGACTAAAAGGTATTTTGTATTGCTCTAAAGAAGAGAGAATGGCATAATTTTTTTCGGATACTGCTTCTTTGTGTTTGTTTAAATAGCTAATCATTTTTTGATTAATGCTCTGCAAAACACGCGTATCGGCACCTTTTAATAGTGCCATGGCAAGGCTTGATTCAAATTCAGCATGTGTTCTTAAATTACCAAATTGGTCTCGCGTCGATTGCTCCACTTCAATTTCAGATTTGATCGCCTCTTGAATGGCGGAAAGTGCCGTATGGGCTTCTCTTGAAATTTCTTCCGAATGTAACAGCTGTGTCAGGTAAATATTTAGCGCCGTGACATTTTTTGCCTTTCGCAGTGATGGCAACATCTTTTCAAAATACTCAGGATACTTGCCACCAACACCTGCTAGAGTGGAAGAAATTAAATCAATTGTTTTTGATACGTCCATGATTAAATTGCCAAAAAAAATACCATAAATTCATTATAGTACATGTGATTTTTTTTGCGTGGATTGTGCCTCGTGCTTAAGTAAGGATCAGGCGCGATCCTTATTCAATAAATAATTCGACAACGCGCGCTGGCCTTCCTCTCTGGTCGTCAACCCTAATTTTGTACGACGCCATAGAATATCTTCGCAATGGATGGCCCATTCATTAGTTAGCAGATAATCCACCTCTGCTTGATAGAACCCTTCTGCAAATGAAATGCCAAGGCTCTCGATGTTTTCTTTGTGAGCAAGAAGTTGTTCTGTGCGAGTACCATAATGGTTAAGATAGTGATTTAGGGTTTCGGAGTCTAGCCAATGGTATTTTTCTCTGGCAAAGGTTTTGTAAGTGGTAAAGTCCATCCCATTCAGGATGGCTCCTGGTAGGGGGGTTAAGTGCGTGATTGAGTCAGGTAAGTCAGGGAAAATAGGGTGTAGGCGATCAATGGCCTCTGTTGCAAGTTGGCGGTAGGTGGTTAATTTTCCTCCATAAACGGTGACGGCGGGCCCTGGCGTCTGAGTGAAGTGATAAATATAATCCCGACTCAGTGCGTGAGCTGATTTGTGGGGATCTGACACCAGCGTCCTTAAACCGCTCCATGTTGCAATGATTTGGCTTTCGTTTACTTGCTTGTTGAAGTAGTGGTTGATGACAGAGCATAAGTACGCGACTTCTTCTGGTTCAATGTGCACGTCTTTTGGAGATCCTGAGTATGCAATTTCGGTGGTTCCTACCAAAGTATACCCGTGGTAAGGGATAGCGAAGATAACCCGTTGATCATCGTGTTGTAAAAGATAGGCATGGTCGCCTGTATAGAGGGGATGGACCAACAAATGACTGCCTTTGACGAGTGATACCTCATGTACCAATGGGACACTGAGTAATTGGCTCATTTCACCGACCCAAGGACCTGTACAGTTGATGACGGCTCTGGCCTGGATTTGAAAGGCTGGCTTCGTTGTAGGTTGTAAAGTGAGTTGCCATAGATTGTCTATCACCGCTGACTCAACAAGGGTTGTGTGCGTCATGATACTTGCACCATGCTCATGGGCCTGAATGGCATTCGCTATGGTTAAGCGCACATCACAGGTCGCACAATCGTAAAAAAGGCATCCTTTGGTCATTTCTTTCATCAGCGGTTTAAAATAGTCAGTATTCCCTTTCGCTCGAATGAGTTTGCTTCTGGGTAATGAATTGGTAGGGCTCAAATGATCATATATAAACAAGGCCACACGAAGGAGCCACAAGGGGCGGCTTTTTTTTTGATGTGGCAAGACAAAAGATTGAGGGTGAACTAAGTGAGGGGCCAGTTTCAGGAGATTTTCCCGTTCGTTTAAAGCCTTTTTGACCAATCCTAATTCTAATTGCTCGAGATATCGCAAACCGCCATGAATGAGTTTGGTGCTTTTGGAGGAAGTTTGAGAAGCTAGGTCTCCTTGCTCAATCAGCGCTACTTTCAGGCCGCGTAATGCGGCATCAGCGGCACAGCCACAGCCATTGATCCCCCCCCCGATGATCGCTACATCAAAGATCGTCTTCATGCTTCAGTATGGACATCTTACTCGAGTCTTCAAAAAATACCCCAATACTGTGCATGAGATCACCAACATCATTGATAACCTTTGGTGTTTCTGTCAGTTCCAAGGGACAGCCGAGCGGTTGTTCTTCTGTGCGGTTCAGAAGGAAGGCTTTGAAAGATTTATCGACCAGAGAAAGCGATGACTCGAAATGTTCAAGAGAGGTGGCATCAAAATTTTCTAAGACTTGAATCAGATGATTCGCATCGGAATGGGGGATTGAAAGAGCCTGTTTTATACTGCCGGCAAGACGATGTGCGGCGATTTTCACCGACGCCATGTTGTTTTTAAAGGGCACCATCGCATCATTTGTTAGGTTTGTCATACGGGCACAACACTAGGAGAATGTGAGTTGTTGGGATTATTGTTAATAGCCTTTTGAAGGACACTTGCACAAGATTTAGCCACAAGGGTTAATGCTTTAAAGAGCCCACCAAGCAGTAAGTATGTGGCTCCCAGAAGGCATCCCACAGGGGCGCAAACACAACCGAGAAGGGCTGCACTTATTTTGGGTAGGGAGATAGTCATAGTACTGAAAAGAAATTTAAAGTGTGGTGTTATTCCAGTTTGGTTGTCATCACAATTCAGAGGCTCAGAATCAGGGGGGGAAACAATATTAAACTCCATGTCAAGGACCTTACTTGCGCCACGGACAGCCAAAACAGTAGCCGGAACTATGGCCAAAACCATTCCTGCGGCCGCTACTATTGGCGCGGCTCCGGGGATAGGCGTGGCCATAAATCCAAAAACGCCCCCAACTGCAGCGGTAGTAATGGCTGCGGTAGCCACGCCACCTACCACGGCTCCTGCGGCCCACCCTACCTTCCACCCCCCAGCAACCCACTCACCCATAGTCTCACACAACCCAGCGCCGGTTGATCCAATTCTGAGTAATATGCTGAAGTCAATGTTAGGCATGATGATCACCTATCCTCTTATCATTTGGACTCTGGACAGAAAGACATGAAAAGGATCTCATGTCTTTCTGTCCAAGAAATTTGAGATTTATCCATTTCGGTTTGATCATTATTAGTCCTAAGTGATTATATTTTTATAAGATGAATTGATTGTATCAACCCATTGAAGTCCAGAGTTCAATTATCATAAGTGTAGTTCTTTTTTTTTAGAAGTCTAGAGGGTCAATAAATGCCAGGGCTAAATCACATCCCGCTGCTTTTCACCTGTATATAACTGCCTTGGCCGCCCAATCTTGGAATGCCCCGCACTCATTTCCATCCAATGAGACATCCACCCGACGGTCCTGGCTAGAGCGAAAATGACGGTGAACATGTTGGAGGGAATACCGATGGCACTTAGAGTTAATCCTGAGTAAAAATCAACATTTGGGTAAAGTTTTTTCTCGATGAAATAATCATCTTCAAGCGCTATGCGTTCGAGTTCCATGGCTAGTTTGAACAAAGGTTCATTGTGGGCGCCTGTGGCTTTTAAAACGTTATGGCATGTTTCTCTCATGACTTTGGCGCGTGGATCATAGCTTTTGTATACGCGATGACCAAAGCCCATCAAGCGGAAGGGGTCATTTTTGTCTTTGGCACGTTGGATGAAATGCTCAATTCTTGAGATGTCGCCAATCTCTTTGAGCATGTTTAAGCAAGCTTCATTGGCGCCTCCGTGAGCAGGTCCCCATAACGCACCGATGCCTGCAGAAATACAGGCGAAGGGGTTCGCACCTGTTGAACCGGCTAATCTGACGGTAGACGTAGACGCATTTTGTTCATGATCTGCGTGTAGAGTAAAGATGGTATCCATCGCATTCACAATCACAGGGTCGGGTTTTGTGTTTTCAGAGGGAACGCCATACATCATGTGTAGAAAGTTCTCCGCATACGACATTCGATTGAGAGGATACATGTAAGGCTGACCAATAGAATATTTATAAGTCATCGCGGCTAACGTAGGCATTTTAGCAATGAGACGGATGGCTGAGGTATAGCGGTCCTCTTCATTATTCAAGTCCATCGATTCATGATAAAAGGCAGAGAGGGCTCCCACCATGCCTACCATGATAGCCATGGGATGTGCGTCTCGGCGAAACCCATTTAAAAACTGAACCATCTGTTCGTGAACCATGGTGTGATTGTTGATCAGACTGACAAATTGTTTTTTTTCAGTCAAATTAGGGAGTTCTTTGTTAAGTAACAAATAGCAGACGTCTAAAAAGTCTCTTTTTTCAGCTAATTGTTCAATTGGATACCCTCGATAAAGGAGAATACCCTTTTCACCGTCAATGAAGGTGATCTTAGACTCGCAGGATGCGGTGCACATAAAGCCTGGATCAAATGTAAAAATCCCAGATTCTCCAAGTCGATTGATGTCTATCACATCAGTTCCTATCGTGGGCGAATAGATGGGCAAATGGATGGGGTCATGACCAGGTATCCGAATCTCAGCTTTTTTTTGTGTCATACAGGTTCCTAAGGGTGTTATCAATCGATGGCCGCGCAGAGTATATCATGAGAACGGGTAGTATATGAACATCAATCCCGGAAAAAGGTTGCTGTGTGCGGCATGGCTATAAGACACAAAACTATAGGGCACCACAAATTTAAGGGCCGCTCGTGCGTTAAATTGGTAAGCCACCGCAAAACCAACAAAGGGTTGTACATCTACATTATTGGTTGTTGTTGCGTAGTGAGCATTAGGTGCTACGGTCGACTGCGTGGTGAAGATAGAGGCGACCAGAGCGCCTGCAAATAGTCGGACGGGAAACCGACTGGTGGGATTCAGCGCATATGCAAAATCCGCGGTGATGGCTTTACTCGCCACAGATACTTGTAAATTCTGGGTTGTTTTTGCAAGGGCAGGGGTTTGAATGTAGCCGATTTCATAACCTAGTGGCGTGTTCGGGACTAAAGAGCCCCCGAATCCTATTCTAAAACCATTCAGATTATTAGGAAAATTATTTTGCGTTGTAAAAGGGATAGCAGACTGACCAGGCGGGGCAAACGAATCTTGATGGCTTGTATAAATGACATGCACCAGAACATAACCCGCTGTAAAATAAGCTGGCCCGTGGCAGTTCCAATCAGATGGCTCACAGGTTGATGGTGCTGGCGTTGCTTGTGCAATATTTAGAAGCAGCATCAGCGGGATAATAACAGTAAGTCCTTTTTTATTGAAAATCATAGTCAAAGCACGGTTTGGTTGAAAGAGGCTGTAATGTAGCATTAACCCTTGGAATAAACCAGTTCAAGGTTCTATTAAAAAGCGGGTTGTGATATCCTATAGGGCTCTCAATCATAGCTAAAGGACACGCCTTAACCATGGGATATTCAGCGAAAGAAGTCACGCCAGTCACTATCGAAGACGAGTTAAAACAATCGTATCTTGATTATGCCATGAGCGTTATCGTGGGGCGTGCATTGCCTGATGTCAGAGATGGTTTAAAGCCTGTTCATCGGCGTGTTCTGTTTGCCATGAGTGAATTGGGAAATGATTGGAATAAACCCTATAAAAAATCGGCGCGTGTGGTAGGGGATGTGATTGGTAAATACCATCCTCATGGTGATACGGCCGTGTATGACACGATCGTGCGTATGGCTCAGAATTTTTCTATGCGCTATATGCTGGTTGATGGACAAGGAAACTTTGGCTCAGTTGATGGTGATGCACCTGCAGCTATGCGATATACAGAAGTTAGAATGTCTAAATTGGCGCATGCCTTACTGGCTGATCTGGACAAAGAAACGGTCGATTTTAGCCCTAATTACGACGAAACAGAATTTGCGCCTGTTGTCTTACCTGCCAGAACGCCCAATTTGTTGGTGAATGGCTCCTCAGGGATTGCTGTGGGGATGGCCACCAATATTCCCCCGCATAACATCACCGAAATCATCAATGCCTGTGTGTCCTTGGTAGACGACCCAACAACGTCTATCGACGACTTGATGCTCATTGTACCAGGCCCCGATTTTCCCACAGCCGCTATCATCAATGGTCGAGCTGGTATTATGGAAGCCTATCGTACGGGACGTGGTCGAATTTCCATTCGGGCTCGAACGGAAGTGGAAGTTGATGAGCATACTGGCCGACAAGCCATCATCATCAATGAATTGCCCTACCAGGTGAACAAAGCGCGATTGATAGAGCGCATTGCTGAATTGGTCCGTGAAAAACGTTTAGAGGGCATTTCAGGGTTACGTGATGAATCAGACAAAGACGGTATGCGGGTCGTCATTGAGCTCAAACGGGGCGAGATGGTCGACGTGATGCTGAATAATTTATATGCCCACACTCAAATGCAAAATGTGTTTGGAATCAACATGGTGGCTCTGGTTGATGGCCAACCAAGAACACTGAATCTTAAGCAAATTTTAGAATATTTTATCAAGCATCGTCGTGAAGTGGTCACTCGTCGTTCTATTTTTGAATTGAAAAAAGCGCGTGCTCGAGCTCATTTGTTAGAGGGGTTAGGCATCGCATTGGCAAACATTGATGAGATGTTTGCCCTCATTAAGAAATCACCCTCTCCTGAGGAAGCCAAAAATGCTTTATTAGGCCGTCGATGGGCGGCGGGTATGGTTTTGCAGATGCTGCAAAAAGCGGGGGATGGGGCATCAAGACCGGATGATTTGCCATTAAATCATGGACTAAGTGACGAGGGGTATCTTTTGACGCCTCTCCAAGCTCAAGCGATCCTTGAGTTGAGACTCCATCGCTTAACAGGCCTTGAACAAGATAAAATTTTGAATGAATTTGAGCAACTGCTTGAAGTCATCAAAGATTTGCTGGACATTCTCTCATCGCCTGATCGTCTGATGAAGGTGATTCGTGATGATCTCGAAGAAATGAAAGCACAATTTGGCGATGAGCGACGTACAGAAATCACCGCCTCACAAGAAGATCTCACCATGGAGGATTTGATCACCGAAGAGTATGTGGTCGTCACTTTGTCTCATCAAGGTTACGTGAAGTATCAACCCATTTCGGATTATCAAGCGCAACATCGAGGCGGAAAGGGGAAATCAGCCACTCACGTCAAAGAAGAAGATTTTGTTGAGCGTCTGGTCATCGCAAGCACTCATGATACATTGCTCTGCTTTTCAGATCATGGAAAACTGTATTGGTTAAAAGCCTATCAACTCCCCTTAGCCAGCCGAATTTCCAGAGGTAGACCCATCATCAATATTCTACCACTGGCGGAAACTGAATCCATCACCGCCATGTTGCCCGTCCGTGATTATCAAGAAGGTTTTTTTGTCTTCATGGCCACCAAATTTGGAACGGTCAAAAAAGTACCTCTGAATGCCTTCTCACGCCCTCGAAGCAACGGCATCATTGCCGTCAACTTAGATGAAGGCGATCGTTTGGTTGGGGTGGACATCACGGATCACACCAAACACATCATGTTGTTTTCAGACGCAGGAAAAGTCATTCACTTTGATGAAAATCTCATCAGACCCCTCGGACGAACTGCGCGTGGTGTTCGTGGTATGCGCTTAGGCAAGGATCAGTCCGTTATTTCCTTGGTCGTAGTGAATTCAGGTGGCAGTATCTTGACAGCTACCGAGTTAGGGTATGGCAAGCGCACAGCGATTGAGGAATATCGTGTGACGGGTCGTGGTGGTCAAGGCGTGATCTCGATTCAAGTCAATGCGCGCAACGGGAAAGTTGTTCGCGCGCTTCAGGTCACAGAGCTTGATGAAGCGATGCTGATCACCGATCAAGGAACCTTGGTACGATTTAAAGTGAACGAAACCTCAATCATTGGACGCAACACCCAGGGGGTACGTTTGATCAATGTTTCTCCTGGGGAGCATGTGGTTGGCATGCAACGGATCGAAGAGATCCAAGATGACGGTTCTATTCCTCCTGACGCCACAGACGCCGAAGAAGTTGATGAGACCTTATAATTTTGGTGCAGGCCCGGCGATGCTGCCGGAGTCCGTCCTACAAACCGCAAAGGATGAGCTTTTCGATTGGCGTGGGCAGGGCATGTCAGTGTTAGAAATAGGT
>JAPLRK010000029.1 GCA_026399195.1 Legionellales bacterium | reverse complement strand
GGTTGTCAATAACGGGGTTGACCGAATACTTACTTCGGCTCTTTAGATTGAAGAGAATCGGCTGTTAAGGATCTAGGTCATAGGGCTATCTAGATCTTCTTTCGCTTCGTCGACCTTATCTAAACACCTACCCCCGCTTGTCACTCTGTCTGTAAAAAGTCTGCCAGGGCAATAAGGTGAACCAGGGCTAAGTGCCGTTGAGCTAAAACCCTCTGCGCCATCTTTGGGGTATCCCATGGGCGTTCTTTTCCTCCGTAATGACTCAGGGTCTTCTTGAACTTGCCTCAGGAGGTTAGCCAAGTGTTCCTTATGGATGGGTTTTTCGAGCGCGATATTTGTACCTGGAATGGGCGTGGTGACGGACGTTGAACAGGTGAAGATAATGCTTTCAGGGATCTCCATGCTTCTCTCCAACTCCCGAATCATCATGGTAGCCTCTGATCCCGTCATGACAGGCATGCTTTCATCCATATAAATCAGATCATACACCGGCTCGAGGCGTTGAACCAATTTAACGGCCTCATCTCCGTTACATGCAAAATGAATATTCTCCTGGGGAATACCTAGGGTCACTAAGAATCTGATGACCGTTTTTCTCATCACGTCAGAATCATCAACAACGAGTATGTTCATGTCATTCTCCTATGAGTTCGGGATCGAAATAACATCCTATTCTTGGTGTTTTCTTTTTCTTCCGCATCGACTTTCTTGATCCTTAATTATAATTCAAAATAGACCATAATTCACCACTTGTCTAAAAAATGACTGCGCAGCTGCCTAATGGCTCGGTTGAACCGTTCGGTTGTGGAAAAGTTAAGACGTTGTATATCTGGCTCCCCGTGTATTATCATGAAGCCTATGAAAAAAAAAATCCTCATCATCAATACGGGCGGGACCATCAGCAGCGTCAAGGCGGCTCATGGATATGCGCCTGTGGCCGGCTATGTGGCTCATGCATTGGCCCTTATTCCGGCCTTGTCACATTCAGATATGCCCCATTATGTCATCAAGGAATATGAGCCCTTGTTGGACTCGTCGAACATGACGGTGAGCGATTGGAATCGTCTTGCGTCAGATGTTGCGAATGAATATGATCATTTTGATGGATTTGTGATTTTCCATGGCACCGATACGATGGCGTACACCGCCTCAGCCCTTTCATTCATGTTGGAACATTTGAACAAACCGGTCATCATCACCGGATCTCAAATCCCTTTGTCTGAAGTGCGTAATGATGCCCTTTCACATGTGATCACGTCCCTGTGGCTGGCGTCCCATCAGCCCATCAAAGAAGTGTGTGTTTATTTTAATCAACACCTGTTCCGGGGAAATCGTACACAAAAAGTCAGTGCCCAAGCCTTCAATGCGTTTGATTCACCTAATTTTCCAGAGCTTGCAACCATTGGCACTGTGATTGAACTCAAAAAGCACTTGTTGTTGAAAGCCAGCAAATCACCGTTTCATCTGCAGACCATTCGCCCACATTTTATTGCGAATTTTCGACTGTTTCCAGGGTTTGCCACCGACGTTCTCGATTTTATGTTGCAACAACCTTTACGTGGTTTGGTTCTTGAAACATATGGTGCGGGCAATGCCCAAAACAATGATCCGCGTTTTTTGGAGTTATTGGAAGACGCCTGTCGACGAGGAGTCGTGGTGGTGAACTGCACGCAGTGCCAACATGGGAGTGTTGAGATGGGTCAATATGCGACGGGCTATACCTTAAAGCAGGCGGGACTCATCAGCGGATATGACATGACACCTGAAGCCGCTCATTGTAAGTTATTGTATTTACTCAGCAAATATGATGACGTTGATAAAATAAAGGCGCTGATGATTGAAAACTTGTGCGGAGAATTGACTCATGCCATATGATATTCCTTCTGAGTTTATCCAAAAGGCTCACATCAATGCCGATCGATATCAGGCCCTATACGAACGCTCAATCCAGCACCCGAACGAGTTTTGGGGAGACATAGCCAAAGAATTTATCTCATGGTCGAGACCCTGGGAATGTGTGACACAAGGAAGACCTCATGACACTCATCCGTCCTGGTTCATTCATGGTCAATTGAATGCATGCTACAACTGCCTGGATAGGCATCTTGAGGCACGTGGAGATCAAGTGGCTATACTTTGGGAGGGCAATGATCCCAACCTCTCTTTAACGCTCACATATCGACAACTGCATGAAAAAGTCTGTCAATTTGCCAATGTCTTAAAAACACTAGGCATTCAAAAAGGGGATCGTGTTTGTATTTATTTACCGATGATTCCTGAAGTGGTCATTGCCATGCTCGCAACCGTTCGTATAGGCGCTGTTCATTCGGTGGTTTTCGGTGGTTTTTCCGCGGAGGCCTTAAAAACACGCATCCTTGATGCCGATTGTCGACTTCTCATCACCGCTGATGCAGCTTTTCGCGGTGATAAAATCATTACACTCAAAAAAAATGGCGATCAAGCGTTGGCTGCATGTCCAGACGTGGAGCACGTCATCGTCGTCAAACATACACACCATCCCATCGATTGGCATCCCACACGAGATCTTTGGTACCACGACGTCATGGAACATTCGAACACGCATTGCCCCGTTGTTGATATGGATGCCACAGATCCTTTATTCATTCTTTATACCTCAGGTTCCACAGGCACCCCCAAAGGTATTTTACACAGCACTGGTGGGTATATGGTCTATGTGGCCATGACTCATCGTTATGTCTTTGATGTCCACGATGGGGACATTTATTGGTGCAGCGCAGACGTGGGGTGGATCACGGGGCACTCTTATGTGGTTTACGGGCCACTCGCAAATGGTGGAACAACCTTGCTCTACGAAGGGGTGCCCCATCATCCTACATTTTCGAGATTTTGGGAAATCATCGACAAGCATCAGGTCACTATTTTTTACACAGCCCCAACTGCTATTCGCGCAATACGTCGAGAGGGGGATGCGTGGGTCAAACGGACGAGTCGTCGCACTCTCAGATGTCTAGGCACCGTGGGTGAACCCATCAATCCAGAAGTCTGGGCGTGGTATTTTGAGGTGGTCGGCGAGGGAAGATGTCCTATTGTGAACACCTGGTGGCAAACAGAAACTGGCGGCATCTTGTTGTCACAATTGCCAGGAGCCACGCCTCAAGTGCCTGGATCCGTAGGTTGGCCTCTGTTTGGGATCGTCCCTGAGGTGATTGATACTGAAGGGCAACCCGTGGGCGTGGGTGTGGGTGAACCTGGGCAACTGGTCATCAAGCAACCCTGGCCTGGCCTCATGCAAACCATCTACGGCAACCCACAACGTTTCGAAGACACTTATTTCAAACCTTTCCCAGGTCGCTTTTTAACCGGTGATGGCGCTTATTGTGATGCTAATGGCCAATATTTCATCACGGGACGCAATGATGATGTGATCAAAGTGTCTGGACATCGCATTGGAACTGAAGAGGTTGAAAGCGCTCTGGTGTCTCATCCTAGCGTATCTGAAGCCGCAGTGATTGGGATTCCTCACGACATCAAAGGGGAGGTGATTTATGCCTTCGTCACGCCTAAACGTGACATCTTGCCCAATGATCTCTTAAAAAATGAATTGATAGCGCTGGTACGAGAAAAAATCGGCCCACTGGCGACACCTGAGACCATTCAATGGACTCAAGCGTTACCCAAAACGCGCTCTGGAAAAATCATGCGCCGATTGTTACGAAAAATAGCGCGCAATGACCTCGGCGATCTCGGCGATCTTTCGACCCTTGCTGACACCGATGTTGTAGAACAATTGATCAAGGATAGAGCATAAGATTTGGTATGCTATACTGAGCACGGCCATAAGAGATAAAACATTATGTCACGATATTTAGATCCAAAAGCGGATAAGGAAGCCGTGAGTATTACAGAACAATCAGCCTACTCCCCCACGGAACTGGATGCTTATGACCGCTTTTGGGATGCAGTGAGCACTGAGAAAACATTAAAAGCTGGTGCTTATGCTGAGGGCAAAGCTTAGGGCAAAGATATGCGTAGTGTTGAAATAGCCATTCTTATGCTAAAAGATGGCGAACCATTAGATAAAATCAGTAGCTTCACTGGGTTATCTCAAGATGATCTTGTGAAACTTAAGAACAGAAAGAATGCAAAGTCGTCTTGAGCTGGAAAATTAAATTGAGATCCCTTACGGGGTCACCCGTAAGAAATGCGTCAATGATTATTTAGGTACGAATCCTCTCCTGTCGGCAGCTTTATCTTCTTCAAATTTGTCAAATGCTTCAACTGCGAATCCAAACAGAGCCTTATCTGTTATTATTTCTTCTTGCCCCTCCACAACCATCTTTATTAAGAACGGTAACTCATATTCGTTAGGTGCATACAAATAGACGGTTTCCTTTTCAAAGCCCGGAAGGTTTTTCACCTGATATTTAAAAGTTATCGCGCCATCTGGAGCTACGCATTCCTCCCCATACTTTGGCTCAAATGATACGGGTTGCGCAGTAGGAGGAGGAGGACGAACGGCACGAGAAGCTGGAGCACGGGTGCTTGGCAAAGAAGGTGCGGCGGGACCTGCCCATGCACCACCACCACCGCTCACTCTTAGCGGCAGACTCACAAGATCTCCAGAACATCCTCTAGCAGCTTCAACAATAGGACCCATTACTTCAGGCGGACCTATTAAGTTTCTCCAACACGTCTCACCGCGAAACAGAACACTGATATGAGACCCTCCATCAGGCCGAACAACAAAACAAAATCTTTCAGCATCTGTGGGGGTGGAAACACCCACAGCGGTTACCTTCACGAGAGGGGGATTCACTACTTGGTAATAGGTGTCAACTTTACCGGCTTTGTTAGCATGCGACGTACCCGAAGAAAATGAGATCTCTCGCCTAGCAGCAGCCTTTGGGGGAGAGGAAGGTTCCGGCGATGGCACAGAGGGAAGGTTTACTATTCCAGCTATGTCAGAGGTGTCCCTGTTCCCAGCACCTCTGCGAACAAATATAAGAGCCTTTTGAACACCAGAAGTAAATTGAGCCTGAGCAGTTGCGTAAGCCGTTTGTACCTTAGGCACTAAGAAACCCCTAGCGAAAAAATCACCTTCTTGAGGAGGATCCTGCCAAGCAGTTGATTTATCCGCCACCATTTTTGCAAATGCCGTCTGTGAATTACCCAAAATATTAGTTCCATCACCAAGTGGCCCTGTCCCCCATATTTTTTCTGGAACTACTGCCGTGCTTGTGTCTTCGATGATAGCGATAGGTCCACCTCCATCACCTAGGCTGTCGCCATAGACTATCGATTTTTGGATACACGCTTTAAACGCGAGGGATTGCTCATATTTAGCGGCATTTATTTGCATTTGAACGCCCACTTTTCGAGCATCCCATGCGGCATTGTCAAATTTCCCGGTCGCCATATAACGACTATGCTCAGGAGGCAGGGCCCTAGAATCCTTAAGAACATCCGGAGCCCTCATCCTTTGCCATCGTTCATAATATAAGTCTTTCGCGCGTGGGTTCAGCTTTTGAAATTGTAAATAATGTTCCGAGGTAGGGAAATGAACAAGACCTTTATCAGGATCATAAAATTGATACCCTTTTCCCTCATTCTCTTCAAAATTACTAAGGGCAAAATTAGGTTTGGCGCGATCATATCCAGAAACGCAAACATTGGATCGATCCGGCCTTTCTCCCCGCGCTCCCCGTGGTAAAAATAATATGCCACTCTTTGGTGCTGGTGCTGCCATACGTCACCTCTTTCATTGTCTTTTCT
>JAPLRK010000042.1 GCA_026399195.1 Legionellales bacterium | reverse complement strand
TAAGCCCTCTTTGTTCTTGGTCGAACACAAGAGTACCCTTCATGAGGCTTTAATCAAGCTCTATGAGGGGTTTTTTATTTGACCATCAATGAACGTGGCTAGAATTACATAGAAATCCATCAGATTGTGTGTTCAGGCTGATTTAGGATCGGGAGCGAAATATCTTCCTGTTTTTGCATCAAATCCGAACATCCTGACTTTTTTCACCATTCTATAGGTGACGTTATTTTTGCCCCAATGATGTCGTGTGACCCTGAGAATCTAGAGCACCGCTCTCCGCGGCTTTCATGCTGAGCTCATAGCGTTTTTTAAAGTCTGGCTCGTGGTGGAAGAAGTTTCTCTTGACATAACCCATGTCCTCAGAGGCAAGTTCTAAGGCCAACCTATGATCAGCCTCAATTTGTTGCTGTTCCTTGATTGGCAAGGCGCTTATTCGAACTTTTTCTTTGCTAAGCTCCGTTTCCATTTCAACGGGGGTCGGGTGTTTGAGTACGTAGCCCATGATACGCTTTTGCTCCAGCACCAACTCTATGACTGCTTGCTGATCATCCGGACTCAAATCGTGGTGAGACGGTGCGTGCGCCACTTCCAACGGCTCATGAATGGCGAGCTCTGGTCTGACCAAAGTTTGCAGGGCCTGAGCAAACGCATTATATAAACAATTGCCATCACCCAAGGTGTGGTTGTTCACCGCCCAATGTGTGTTCCCATAATTTTTTAATTGCACAACGGGCGCTTCGACGCCGAGCGCTAGGGTTGGCGCTCGATAAAGACACATAGGCTCTTGCGAAACGCCATCCTTTTTTATTGGCGTAACCATAACACTGCAACCTAATAGCTCCCCTAGCGCACCGGCTTCAATATACGTGCCCCATTCGCCATCCTTGGCCTGTTTCTGTAAAAAATGCACAACATAGTCCGCAGCAGGGATCGAATCCGTGTCCAATCTCGTTGCCAAATACTCACCTCGAAAAGCACCCGCTAGAACGCCTTGCCCTGTTTTAAGATGATGTATCGCCGCTTGACGAAGTGTGTCTGCTAATTTGTTTTGAACCTGAATTTCATCAAGTGAAAACAAAGTCTCCTCAACCGGAAGCGCCGTAAGAACCTTTTTTAAAAATGTCATAATATATCCACAATGCCACGTCTTGATAGTTTAATAATAGCATCTTTTTCACGTAGGTGCGCCACTTCATCCAATAACTTGCAAGAAAGCCCCTCATCCGCCCTGAGGGCACCTTTTTCCCATGTCTGGGGAGAAGGGAATAAGGAAGGAAGTTATTCGGAAGATCATATTTACGTGCAATATACATAGCCATTTTTCTCGGAACATTAGACCTTCCCAGACCCTTTTTTTTTTTTTTTACAATAAAATATAATTGGTTATAATTTCGTCATTAATGTCTTTGGGTGGGGAAGTGACGTGGCACGTGTATATTATTGGCAGGGTGTGACTGGGGATTTTGGGCGGTTTGCGCCCTATCAGAGTACGATTTTATTGTTGTTGCAAGGCGAGTATAAGGCCCTTAATTTAGAGCGACTTCGATCCGCTTCACGCCATCCCATTTATAGCATCCGAATTAATAGCGCTGATCGTATTTTGTTTACAACTTTTGCTGGCAAGGCTTGTTTATTAGATGTTGTGTTGGAGCATCGGTATGCGGGAAGTGCCTTTTTAAAGAAAGGGGTGTTAAATACGTTTTTATCAACATACGAGGATGCTGTCTTTGAAGCCGCTGAAGGACTTGATCTAGAAACCGTAGAAGAAACAGAAGCGCTCTCTGTTGCGCCTTTGGCTTATTTTCAATCTCAATTTATTGAGTTGAGTCTTCTTCAACAAACGGCAGTTCGGGCGAGTTTGCCGATGATAGTCACCGGTCCCGCGGGTTCTGGAAAAACTTGTCTCGCTTTGTCGATGTTATCAAATTATTGTCGTGCGCATCGAGATGAACCCATGCCGGTGCTTTATGTCTGTCAATCGGAGGCGTTGAAGCGATTAGTGCAGGCTGGATGGCGTGAAATTGCAGATGAAACGCAATTCCGTACCGAAGTGCATTTTCGTACGTATGATGAACTGATCGATGACGACAAAAAAGGACTTGCTACCGCCTCCGACTTTAGTGCTTGGTTTGAGGCGCTACCAGCCAGTGCGGCGGAGATCAAAGCGTTGGGACCAAAACTCGTTTGGCGTGAGTTCCGGATTTGTTCAGGCGATACGACAGAAAGATATCTGCAACTGGGTCAGCGGCAAAGCGAGCTATCCGTTCCGGGCGTGCGTACGTTGTTGAGTGAGTATTATGTTAAATACCTCAATCATCTCCACGATAAACGGTTGTTTTCTGCAGAGCTTTTCCCCCTTGAGACCCGTTCGCATTATGCCTTTGTTGCGGTCGATGAGGCGCAGGGACTCTCTAACTTACAATTAAAGAGTTTATGCCAATTGGCTCGTGGCCAAATTGTGTATTTTCTGGGTGTGCACCAACTTCTGTCGGACTGCAAATCGCACTTGTTTTATTTAAAAGAACTGTTTCGTAACGCCTCAATTGAGGTCACTACGGTTTCCTTAACAGCTACTTATCGGTGTCCTAAACGGATCCTGGACGTGGCGAATCAATTGATATTACTAAAAAAAATATGCACCGGAGGTGCTGAAGATAAAGATGAAATCCCAGCGATGTGTGTTGCAAACGACGCGCGTGCAGATCAGGGGGAGGCAATGCTTTTTCGCGTAGAGGATGCAGAGGCCATTGGGCGTTTGCGTGAGCTTGCGAAGAATAATATCCAGTTTGCGGTCGTCACGTTACCCCTCTTTAAGGAGGAAGCAAAGGAGCGATTTGAGACCCCTTTGATTTTTACAGCAGAAGAAATTAAAGGGCTTGAATTTAAAGAGGTGGTCATATGGAAGCTTTTTGGGGATGAGGACTTTCGAACTGCGGGCAAAAAATTACGTGGCATGGATCTGGAAAAAGTTCCGAAACATAGACCCAAAGCCGGGGAGTCGGATGTGTCGCATGCGGTCCCATTTAATCGGGCAATTATTGCGGTGACGCGATCCAGCGGACAGCTCTATCTTTTTCAAAAATGGGATCGGGACATTGATCCCATTATGCGTTCAATACAGAGCGCCTGCAGAGGGACTGCCATACGAGCGGATATTCGAGTTGAACCCGTCTCGCCAGATCAATGGAAAGCACAGGCAGCGCACTTACAGGCTCAAGGTTTGACCGAACAGGCTAGAGCAATTTATATCGATGTTCTGGGGTTAAGCGAGGCTGAATTCGTTGCATCGCATTCTAGTCCAAAAAGTGACATCGAGGCGCACATAGAAGCGGGCGAAAGCGCGGCAGTAATTGTTGCGGGGGCTCCGGCCGGCGGATCTGCAGATACTTCAGTTCATGACATTAGTAAACCCGCTAGAGCGGCCCTTCGTTTAAAAAGAAAAAAAGACACCCCTTCGCGCGCGGACGGTGCGGGTGCCGCTGAAGTGTCGCCGACAAGCGCTTTAACATTAGAATCGCTGTGTAGGAAATGCATTTCCTTGATTCATCGTCTTCCAAAAGAAAAATTGTATTGCGACGAAGTGTGTCCCCAGATCTTAGATTTATTCATTGCTTATGATTCTTTTTTGAAGGAAGCAGAACTGAGGGCTTGGTTCATCAAAGCCCTTTCCGTGAACCGAGACGTATTGTATATGTTATGCCAGTCCCCAGAAGGGATCCGTAAATTACGGCAACTTTGGCGCGTAGAAAAAGACTTAATCGCCGCGGTTTCCATCAGCACCTGGATTCATGTTTTTTCTGATAAGCCTAGGGATCATGCTAAGGACTCCTTACTTTATAAATTGTCGGCTTCAGAGGATGGTATCTATATTCTTTACGCGCTATTGCTGACACATCCAAATCTATTTCGTACAATTCCAAGCTTTGCATGGGGTGCAAATACAAATACAGCAAGTGGCAAAAATGGTTATTCCCCCTTGTTTTTTTTATCAGGAAATGAAATGGGACAGCAATTCCTTCTGTCATTTTTTGAAAAATTTCCATAGAAAGTGCTTGATATTCCGCACCCATTTTGGAGTCTACCCGTTTCCGACGCTAAACTGGCGGGATCAACGCCCGTTTTTTGGCTTTGTAATCAGCCCAAGGGGAGCTTGTTTTTGAGTAAGCTCTTGAAAGCAAATCCTTCTTTGGTAACAGCGCTGTCCTCTTCAATTTGGGAAATGCCCATGCGCTTATATCCATACAGAACGCCTTTATATCATTTAGCGCTTCATAATTCGTCCGTATCGTTGTTACTCCACTTTTTAATACAAGAGCACCCTGAAATTATCGCGGGTATTTCTGTTGAGCTTTGGGGTCGTGCGTTTGATGTAGAGGACAATGAAGGTCTTTCTATTTTATTCTTTTTAACCCTTCATGAACCGGGTTATGAATTTCTTCAAGCCTTGATCCATAAATGTCCTGAAGTGGTTCGGAAAATCCCGCCTTGTGCATGGACCCGGGCAATTCGATCGGCTGATGAAGATAATGGAACCACCATTGTATCGTTGATGTGTCGACATGATTATACCCTGCGTTTTCTGAAAACATTGATCTTGGAGTGTCCTGAAATCATCCAAGGTATGGATCCATTGGCATGGGATGTGGTCCAGTCAACGGGTAGTTTTGCCGGAACTTGGCCTTTGCTCCTTCTAATAGGGTCTGAGCTGGGCATCGAATGTTTTAATGCGCTGATGGAGAAGACGCCCGATCTCCTCCGCAACATACCAAGTTCAGCTTGGGGAAGAGTTATGATGGGTACAGAGGTCTCGCCTTTGTATTTATTATGTGAATCCGTTGTGTCCGAGCCTAATCTAAAACAAATTTTAAGCGTGTGTGAGGCAGGGATTCTGAATGTAGACGAGTCTATGTGGACAGAAATCTGTCATAAAACACAAAGCTCACCTCTGTCTTGTTTAGCAAAACAGAAGGGCGGCTTGGAAATTATTCGCGGCATTTACACAAGACTTCAATTTTTAGGCATTAATGAACCACTGCAACACGTTTTAGCGACCGTATCTCCAATAGAGCTGATGGCCTGTCGGTTTTTTTCACAGCAAAAAACGCCTCATGCAAGACCGGCTCTGGAGGTTATAGAGCGCACCGGATCAGCTGCCCCAGTAGGCGGCGGTGGGGGCGGTCCAATTTAAGTTTAATCGTAACCCCCGTCATCCCGATCCTTTAAAAACACACTGCCTCTATTGAGTTTTGTGTAATTTCCGCCAATTGCTCAATCGTTTGTCGATCCGTTGTGAGCGGTGGTAACCAGTACAGCGTATTTCCTAATGGGCGTAGTAATGCTCCATGGCGCAGTGCCTCTTGATGGATCTGGTAGCCGATACGCTGCGAATTAGGGCCTTCTAAATCCCCGGCGATGATGGCTCCAATTGAGCGAACGTTGGTTAATTTACCTGTTTTTTTTGCAATATCTGTGAAGCATTGCCGCATATAAATACCCAGCTCTTTGGCCTTTTCATTGATCCCTTCAGCGCGCATGGCTTTAATGGTCGCGAGGGCGGCGCTCACAGCCAATGGGTTTCCACTGTAAGTATGTGAGTGAAGGAAAGATTTACCTTCGGCGAAATCATGGTAAAAAAGATTGTAGATGGGATTGTCAATTAAGACGCAGCTTAACGGCATGGAACCTGAGGTTAATCCTTTTGATAAACAGATCATGTCTGGCGTTATCCCGGCATGTTGGCAAGCAAGCCATTTACCCGTTCGACCTAAGCCCGTCATGATTTCATCGGCAATTAAATAGATGTTGTTCGATTTAGCCCAGGTGGCTAATTTACGTAAAAAATCAGCGCTATAACAACGCATACCGCCCGCACCTTGAACGATGGGCTCGACGATAAGGGCACATGCCTTGTCTTTAATCGCCTCAAGTTCCCTTTGGGTCAATGACCACTCAGGATCACAAGTTAGCCATAATGGATCATCCGTATTTGCAACATAAGGGATATTTTGCAAGAAGTGACATTGTACTCCAAAGGCTGCAAATGGTTTTTTATAAAGGCCTACATCACTAATGCTCAATGTTGCTAATGTCTCTCCATGGTAGCTGTTTTTTAATGCAATAAATTGATCACGTGTTGCATGACCTTCTAACTGGGAGGCATGCAACGCAAGTTTCATGGCAATTTCTACGGCACTTGCCCCATCACTTGCAAAAAACACATGTTGCAGTCCGCTAATTTCTGCAAGCTGTTCTCCCAATTCGACAATGAGGGGATATGTTGTATCAGCGCCGATAACATGCTCAAAACGAATCAGTTGCTCTTTTATTGCATCAATGACCGCAGGATAACCATGTCCTAGCGATTTACACCACCAGCTAGAAATAGCATCGATAATTGGACCTCGATCAGTATAAAGATAACTGCCTTGAGCCCGTTCGACAATGAGGGGTGGGTACTGCTCAAAATCTTTCATTTGAGAGCATGGATGCCATATGTGTTTTAAATCTTGTTGAATTAAGTTGTTGTGGTTAACCATTATATATTTTTTGGTTGACAATAAGATGGCTGACTCTATCATATGAAACAAAAAGACAACACCGGAGTTTCATGTGATTGAGCCAACAAGATGCTGGACTATTGATGAGGTGACAGCGATTTATACGCAACCTTTTAATGATCTACTCTATGCCGCACATACGACGCATTTATCACATCATCAAACAAATACATTACAACTGGCAACGTTACTTAGCATAAAAACAGGGACGTGCCCTGAGAATTGCGGCTATTGTTCACAAAGCGCTCATCACAAAACGCATGTTGAAAAAGAAAGTTTACTATCCATCGAGCAAGTTCTTACTAGCGCACGGGCCGCTAAAGAAGGCGGTGCTACGCGGTTTTGCATGGGGGCTGCTTGGCGCTCGCCACCGAAGAGTGCCTTGCCTGAATTAACAGCAATGATTGCCGGCGTTAAAGAGTTGGGTCTAGAAACATGCATGACCTTGGGGATGCTATCGCCAGATCAAGCAGCAACGTTAAAGACAGCTGGCCTTGATTTTTATAACCATAATATTGATACATCGCCTGGTTATTATGAAAAAGTGGTGACGACACGCACATTTAGTGATCGCCTAGAGACTTTAAATACTGTACGTAAGGCTGGGATAAATGTTTGCTGTGGTGGTATTTTAGGGTTAGGTGAAATGCGTGCTGATCGGATTGAGTTTTTGTTAACGTTGGCTAATCTTGAGCAGCCGCCAGAGAGTGTACCGATCAATCGATTGATTCCTGTCGTGGGGACGCCATTAGCAGCAGCGATGCCAGTCGATGGTATTGAGCTCGTGCGTACCATTGCGACAGCCAGATTATTAATGCCCAAAAGTATGGTGCGTTTAACCGCGGGACGTACTGAAATGAGTGATGAATTGCAAGCGCTTTGTTTTTTTGCTGGCGCCAACTCGGTATTTATCGGTGAAAAGTTATTAACCGAAGAAAATCCACAACGAGAAAAAGACCAAAACTTATTCGACAAGTTAGGGATAAAAGTGGCGGTTTCTTTACCTGAAAAAATTCTGAACAATGAACGATGTGATGTTACGTCATAAATTAAAACAGTATACAACTGAGCTTTCAACCCAGGGCCTATATCGTCAACGTCGAGTGAGTGATGCTGACGAGCCGCTCATTAATTTTAGTAGTAATGACTACCTGTCGTTGGCGTCAGATCCGCGTATAAAAAAAGCGTATCAACACGGTTTTGAGCATTACCCAACCGGAAGTGGTGGTTCAATGATGGTGTGTGGTTATCATTCGAATCATAAAGCACTAGAGCAAGCCTTTTCAGAGGTCTTGGATGTAGATGATTGTATTTTATTTACCTCAGGTTTTGCCGCGAATTTAAGCGTCATTGGATTATTAGCACGTTTTGATACCCACGTCTTGATTGATAAGATGGTACATGCGTCTATTTATGATGGGTTGCAGTTATCGGGTACTGCTTATTCTAGATATTTGCATAATAATCTTGCCGATGTTGTCTTAAAAATGAAAAATTTTCCTAAAAATTCAGTACTAATGACTGAAGGTATATTCAGTATGAGTGGACAGTATGCACCCCTCGCTGAGATAGCAGAGTTGAGTCAAGACTTTATACAAGGACTTGTCGTCGATGAAGCTCATTCTTTTGGTATCCTCGGGCGAGAGGGGCTGGGGGCTGTCGTTGCGCATCAATTAACGCAAGATGATGTGCCATTAAGGGTTATCCCCTTGGGTAAGGCGTACGCGGCATCTGGGGCAATCGTTGCGGGACAAGGTGTGTGGATTGATGCATTACTACAATCAGCACGTCCACAAATATACTCTACGGCGTTAAGTCCCGCCTATGCATATGGTTTGTTAGAAACATTGGAGAATATACGCAGGGCTGATGAGCGGCGCGATAAATTGGCTGAGCTGATTCGTTATTTTCGCGATGCAATTAAGAAGTCACCTCTGACGTGGCGGGATTCATCGTCATTGATTCAACAATTGCAATTAGGTTGTCCTCAACGTGCGTTGTATTTTGCCGGAAAATTACGTGAGCAATCTATTCTTTGTATACCGATGCGTCAACCGACGGTAAGTAGGCAGGAGACGGGGCTCCGAGTGATTTTAAATTATCACCATCAACCTGAGCATATTGATGCTTTGTTTGAGTGTTTACATCGATGCTGAATGTGAATATGGTTATTCATGGTCAGGGGCATCCACTGGTTTTGTTTCACGGTTGGGGGTTTGATGTCCATATTTGGTCACCATTATTGTCGGTTTTAACGAGTCAGTATCAGATCTGTTTGGTTGACTTACCTGGATTTGGTTTAACAGAGCCGATGGCGTGGGACGTATTTGAAGCGACACTTTTAGAACAGCTTCCTGCACGCTTTGCGCTCGCCGGTTGGTCAATGGGTGGTCTATTGGCTACAAGGTTAGCTATTGATGCGAGGGATCGTGTCAGTCATTTGGTCAATATTGCTTCCTCACCGCGCTTTATTCGGGAAAAGCATTGGCCGGGCGTTGATGGTCAACTGTTCAATGTATTTTACGATGATCTACTTAATCATCCTCAGCAAACATTAGAACAGTTCATTACGTTGCAATTTCAAAGTGCATTAATACCGCCTGTGGTGTTAGGACATCTACCTAGTTTATCTGGATTACGGTCAGGTCTTGATGTGTTGCTCAATTGGGATCTAAGGGACTCTCTCGCTCAACTTAACATGCCTGTTTATTATATGTTTGGGCGCTTAGATGTGATAATGCCACGCAGGACCATGATAATTATGCAGGCAATGTATCCTCAGTTTCATTATATTCAGTTTTCAAAAGCGGCCCACGCGCCCTTTTTATCACATCCTGAACAGTTTATGGCCGCCTTGGGTGAGTTCTTACAATGAAGCGTTATTTTATTACGGGTACAGATACCGATTGTGGGAAAACCTACGTTACGTGTCAATTAGTGGATTATTTTAAAGCGAACGGCACGCGAGCCATTGCTGTAAAACCCGTCGCAAGTGGGTGTTTGGAGCGAGACGGGCAATTAATAAGTGAAGACGCATTAAGTTTACAGCGACATAACGGTGATATAAAACAACAAATTTGCCCCTGGCGTTTTAAACCACCCATATCACCACATCTGGCTGCTGAGGAGGTTGGAGAATCTCTATCTGTAGAAGCAATTGCTAAGTTTTGTTTCGATGAACCCTGGACCGATGTCGATTGCCTGCTGATTGAGGGAGCTGGTGGTCTGATGGCGCCACTAAACTATAACGAAACCTGGGTCGATTTTTTAACCCATAGTCAACTACCTGTGATTTTAGTAGTAGGGATGCGGTTGGGCTGCTTAAACCATGCATTACTTACCGAGTTAGCTTTAAAAACGCATCAAATTGAGTGTGTTGGTTGGATTGCAAACTGTCGCGACAAGGATATGTTAGCAATGTCAGCAACGATCAAGACATTGACGGGTAAAATGAAATCGCCGTTACTTGCGACAATTCCTTATGGGGGGACGTTGTATTCTCGCCATGATCCGATTGATTTTTTATGACTCGATGAGATCCAAGGTATTTTTTAATCTTAGGACATTAGAATTCGATTCACTTGCGCTCTTGAAACAGCAAAGATCCACATGCAACTGGATATCGGATTTGGTCCTAATCTGGCGATATTGATACATTTGACACAACCCCATAGAGCAATGTATGGTTTTAAAATTTCATTGAATTTAATTGGATTGATGAATTTTAATAAGGATATTTATGTTAAAACTCACCTTACGCACAGCTCCTTGCCTCCTAGCTAAAATTCATTAAAATTCCCCTCCTGCTTTTAGGGAGGAACCCAGCATGGAGATGCTTGATATTTATACTGACTATCTGATTTGTCAAAACAAATATGCAACTGCAACGGGTTTGTCAGATATGGTTGATGGTGAGTTTTCACATGATAAGGAACGTGAGCGAAATAACTTCCCGTTTTCACTAAGGAACGTAACCCGCTTCCTTCGGTTGGCAGATTTCGATTCAAAGATGTTGTGGAAATATGTGAAGCCTGCTGTTAGAGAGCGCGAAGCTCAAAACGGTGTGCTTATTCTTGATGACTCGATAGAAGATAAACCCTACACCGATGAAAATGATGTGAACTGTTGGCATTACTCTCATGCAAAAGGGGATGTCGTGAAAGGCATTAATTTCATTTCGTGCGTGGTTCGTTATGATGATTTCAGCTTGCCCATTGGCTACGAAATTATCAAAAAAGACATCCAATACTGTGATATTAAAACCAGGCAGCTTCGGAGAACGGCAACGGTGAATAAAAACCAGCATTTCCGCCAACTGATTCAGCAAGCATGCACCAACCATGTCTTGTTGGAATGGGTGTTGCCGGACAACTGGTTTGGCTCAAAAGCCAACATGGGGTTTATCCATGATGAACTTCAGAAGTCGTTTATCATTGGAATTAAATCTAATCGAACCTTAGCTTTATCCGAAAACGACGCCAAAAACGGTCAGTATCAACAAGTGCGCTCATTTGAGCTAGAAGAAGATGTAGTTCACAAAGTCTGGCTTAAAGGCCTCGCTTTTCCCGTGCAATTACTCAAAAAGGTTTTCAAAAACGAAAACGGAACCACGGGTACACTTCTATCAGATCGCGATGCAGGAGTTAAAAAATATGGCTTGCTAACGAGGGGCGTGCGTAAGGTGAGCTAATAAGATTCGGTCGGTTTGCCAAAAGAGATGCTAAAATATTTGACAATCAGTCAAAGCCGAAAACGTTTAATTTTCTAGGGATGACACATATTTGCGGTCAGACAAAAGATGGCAAATTTAGAGTTCAAAGGAAAACGATTCGGAAGAGACTGACAGAAAAATTACAAGCGGTTAAGCTAGAACTTAGAAAACGTATGCATGAGCCAATTTCAGTGCAGGGTAGATGGGTCGGCGCAGTAATCAGAGGATATTTTGGTTATCACGCCATACCAGGAAATATGCATGCATTGGCAGGGCCACCTCATGAAAAGCAAAAACCGCACGCGGGCTCGGGTTCGCACACGGCTCACGTGGTGAAAGTATCATGCTTCTATACAACCGGAGCTCTAACAGCAGCTTGCTCTGGCTTAGGCGTTGCTGCATTAAACAGCACCACAACGTCATCAAAAGTCGTCTTCCGACTAAAAAAACTCGTCGATGGATTTCTATGAATATTCAAAAAAGATAAAGATCTCAGCACTTCATCTTTCTTGTCCAGGAGTTCTCGCCGAAGCGGATGGGCTACCTCTAAAGCCAGGATGCCTTGTATCACCGCTTCCGTCGCTTCCTTTAAAGGCTTGAAAGATAGCGAAGCGCGTAGGACATGCTCAGAAGTGTCTTGAATTTCTGGAAGTTGCGTTGTGAAGTCAGCGAAGCTAAGCTCTTGAACGTGCGAAGAGAGCCGCATCATTCTTGTTGTCCACCACGCCACGGCTGAGAATCCATCAAAACAAACGCCACCACTTGCACTTGCGCCAGCATCAGAAACTATTTGGTCATCTTTTACGTCCCACGTTGGTAAGCACATTTTAGGAGTGCTCTCTTTCTTCTTCGCCGCTAGGGTCTCATACAAAATTCTCTCCGCCTCACGAGGAACCCCTGTCCATTCATAAGGCTCCGAATTAATTTGGAAAGCAACTCGACCAACTTTGACATCCACCACTATACAGCTAGCAAATCGCCATAACACCGCACCATGAATAAACATAATTTGGTCTGCACCCGAACTTGTGAAGTCTTCTTTTAGATAAAGCTGACCCAAAGTGTCAACAATACTACTTCGTAATTCCGCTGGAACTTCAGAGGTACTTGAAAAGAATCGGCTACCTGAATAGCCTTGATTGAGTAAATCCAATAGGACAGTCATGATGGGTATCAAAGGCTCTCCCACCCCCAATTGCTTAACCAGACCCACTTTTTCAGGCACAGACACCTTTGGATCGCTCAGCATACGCCGGCTGGTTTCTAAATCTAATACACTGCCCTCAATTCCTGCAGCCCTCGCCTCTATTGCGAAGCGGCTAACATCATTTTTCACGAAATCAAAGGTTTCTCGAGCATACTGATCCATATAAATGGTGATTTTTAATTCACGGGCAAAGCGCATCAATAAGGATGGATCAACTGATCCAGCCATTTCCTCAGGCAAACCCCCATAACAAATTTTAGCTTTAAGCAAGAGCAATAAATCCTTATTTTCTTTAGCTTGTTTTGGATTTTCCAGAAAAAAATCTAACTCTCTTAAAAAACCAGAAGGGAGAACAATTGATGTTGATTGATAACGAAACTCAGCCTTAAAACGTACAGGGACATTATAAAAGTAGTTAACAATATCCAGGAACGCTCGTTTTTGAAGAAGTAAAGAAATAATAGCACTATTTTTTATCCCGAACCTGCCGAGGGTCCAAGATGGAGGGTAATGAGATAAATACTCTTCTTCTCCGATGGCTTGAGTCAAAGCGGCCACTATTTCTGGGGTTGCTTGACCAAAGCATAGCAAGGTTTCACCTATATCGCGTCGAGCGTTAGAGCCCCTAACATGATAAGCACGGACCAAAGCAGAAACCACCTCGGAATTTCCTTGACAAAATTTCCGCAGGGTTTTGGCTGCTTCACTTCGAACATCTTCGTCTTTATCCCTTAAAGCATCACACAAAGCAGTCAGTACTCCGGGATTTCCTTGACAAAACTTCCCCAAAGCTTTGGCTGCTTCACTTCGAACATGTGCGTCTTTATCCCTCAAAGCATCGTACAAAGCAGTCATTACCTCTGGACTTTCTTGACAAAAGGCCCCTATGGCTGAAGTCGCATCCATTCGAACAGATGATTCTTCATCCTTCAAAGCAGCGATCAAAGGGGCCACTACCTGGGCTGCGATCCCTGGATTTACTTCACCTAAAATTAATATGGCGTGAGCTGCAGATTTTCGAATCTCGTTATTTTCTCTATTCCCCAAAGCCTCGATCAAGATAACTGCGACACTAGCACTTGTTTGGCCACAACTTCTCAAAGCTTTGCATATAGCTGGTAAAATCTTTACGTTAAAACGTGTATGCTCTAAAGCAAGACTCAAAGATGTTACTACCTCAGGGGTTCCTTGACTAACATTTTCCAAGGCTGCGACCAGAGCATTGATGATTTTTTCATCCTCTCTGTACTTTCCATTCTTTTTATTTTCCAGCAGAGCCTTCAACAAAGAAAAAACTACCTCTGGGGTTGCTCGACCAAGAAACCCAAAGGCCTCGGTTAATCCGATGATACCAGCTCTATCGCTCTTTAAAGCATCGAACAATGCTCTAACTACCGAGGGGGTTGTTTGACCTAGAGTTGCCAAAGTTATAGCTACAGGATATATCGAATGATATTCCGCACGTTTCAAAGCATTATACAAGGCCGCTATTATCTCAGGGGTTGCTTGACCAAGAGCTCCCAAAACGTATGCCGCACTCGCTTGAACATCACTCTCTGTACTCTCCAACGCGCAGATCAAGGCAACATCCAAACGGCTGGGTATTTGAGCAAAGTTTCCAAAGGCTTCTGCGACATAAAAATAATAACACTTCAAAGCAAGGCTCAAACCGACCACTATCTCAGGAGTTGCTTGACCAAGGGCCTCCAGAGCTTTGGCTGCGGCATATTGAACTGAAGCATCTGGATCTCGTAAAGCAGCCTTTAAAGCATCCACCACCCTTGGATTTCCTTGACCAATATTCCCCAAGGCTTCGGCTGAAGCTACTCGAACATGATACTTTGGATCTTGTAAAGCGGAGTTTAAAACATCCACGACCCTTGGATTTCCTTGACCAAGATTCCCCAAGGCTTTAGCTGCAGCCACTCGAACGTAGTCGTGGGCATCATCTAAAACAGGAATCAAAGCATCCACGACCCTTGGATTTTCTTGACCAAGATTCATCAAGACTTCGATTGCAGCCGTTCGAACATTATATTCTTTATCCTCCAAAGCATGATACAAAACAGCTTCCAGCTTCGTGGTTCGTGGACAAAGAGTTCCAAAGTTTTTGAGTGCACACGCTCGCACATATTCATCACTATCCCCCATAGCGTCGCTTAAGATGGCGAACATCTCGGGAACTTCTTGACCAAGATGACCCATGGCTATGGTTGCAGCCTTTCGAATATCTTCATTTCTATGACGCAATGCACGGATCAAAGCAGCCACTACCTCAGGGGTTACCTGGCCAAGATTCCCCAAGGCTACGACTGCAGCCTCTATAACATCCCTATCTCCTCGCTCCAAAATACGAAGCAAGGCAGCTACTATCTTTGGACTACTGTGACGAAGTTTTCCTAAAGCTTCTGCTGCTCTTACCTGAAGCTCGGATGTACAGCCTAATAAAATTTGAATCCAGATTGAGATAACCCCAGAAGTATTTGGACTAAATTTTAATAATTGTTCAGCTGCAAGGGCTCGGGAGTGTAGAAGCTCAAAGTCATCTACACAGCGCCCAACAAGTTCCGTTTCATACTCTCCCAATCCTTCAACCATAACTTTGAAGACATGTCTCTTTGCCTTGGAATTCAAAATGTTACTACTGCTTTCATACTCAAATTTTAAGCATGTTATTAAAAATTCCTGGACACTCTCTGGTTTGATACCCTTAAAAACAGAGGCAAGCAAGACTTCATGTGCGCGTGTCAAAGGCGAAAGCTTTTCTTTGATTAGTTCTGCAGCATAATCTCTGAGGGCCGCATGATCATGGCCTAGCAGGACAATCATTTGTTGCTTCTTATCCTCCGAAAGTTCACCCGCAAAATAATGTTTAGCAGAAATCAAAGCAATTTCTATCGTTGAATGATAGATCCCCTCCTGTAATAATCCCTCCACAGACACTTCAGGATCTTTTAAACTTTTTAATATCGCCAGCAATTTGAGTTCATTGACTCGTTTTTCTTTTTTCCATTCTGTGACTAATTCCTGCTGTAATTGTCTTTGGGCTTTAAGGCTATGAACAGGTTGTCCGTTTTCTATCAATTGGCTGATGTAGTGATCTATTTTACGTTGCAAAAGAGGGAGACGGGCGAAAAGCGCGTAATCTACTTCGTCATAGCAGGCTAATAAAAGTTGAGAACTGGTTTCTTCTTTGAGATCTCTTGGCTCTGACAAAAGAAGATGAAAAAATTCAGCCACTTGTTCAGAGGTTTTCAGAGAGCCTGCCACAAATTGCCAAATCAAACGATAAGCGGGATTAAACTTTTGAAGTTTAAATAAGGCCAGAGCGCTGGCACGAAGCGCGGGGCTCGAAGCTTCATGTTGACAAAATCCGTAAGTCCTTAACCAAGCAAGCGCTGCAAAGTATTCTTGCAAGCTGCGATGCATAAAATAATGTGGATTTTGAGTTTCATCTCCTTCCTTATTGGCACCCAATCGTTTTAATAAACCATGCTCAAGAATATCGTTAAACTTAAAATCTGAATTTTTAACACGTACCGTGGCTAATGTTTTCCGCAAGATATCTGAGTTTAAATAAATGCGCCCTTCGATGGCCCCTTGGAGGGCAGCTTCTTCTAAAAAAAGATGCTCAAATTCGGTATAGCGTGCAACAAGCGTTGCATCCATACTATGGCTTTTTCCTTTAAATTTCGTCAAATACCGTCGCGCAAGCTTTTCGATAAAAACTTGATAGAGTGTCGTGATGCGACCTTCTTTTAGGAGATCGTCAATCGTGGCCCCTTTCGCATCACAACAAAAGCACAGCAGCTCAAGCAAAATCGGCACTCGAGCCATCTCGGCAAGGCGTTTGTTTTGATGGAGGCTTGTGATGAGCTTTTTAGATTTATCCTGTGTTTCAGTTTCCTCAGAGGCTTTCGATTCTCCTGGAGAGTCCGCTTCTGCAAAATACTTTTCAATAAAACTTTGTCGATTGAGCGCATCGAAACCAATCAACTCAAAACCCAGCTCATAGCGAATGCCTTGTTGATAGTTTGGGCGAGAGGTTAATAGCCAATTCGGCTCAGCTCTTAAAAAATCTATCACGCGTCTTCGCAGGGCATCACTATGGATCTCATCAAAGCCATCTATTAAAACCAACACCTGGCTTTTATCCATTTTTAGCGCATGTTCTATCTCATCTTCCGTAGCACTTAAGCTATATTTTTCCTTAATAAATTGATAAAAACCGCAAAGACGTTCTTCATTTTTCGCCTCCCATTCTCGCAGAGGCACCCAGAGTAACACTGTAAATTCTTTGAAAAGCACCCCTGAAGCCCATTGATGAGCAATATACTGACACATGGTACTTTTACCCATACCTGGACCACCCTGAACAAACAAGCGATTTTTTTTCCCTGCTTGTTGAGCACGCTCAAACAATGTTTCCAGAGGTATTCTAATGCCACCCTGGTACTTCTGCTCTAAAAATCCTTTGTCCTCTTCTCTTTTACTTTCTTCTTGATAATCTTTCTCGCTCAGCATAGAAAGGCCAACATACATTTCAGTAATGGAGCGACCCTCGCCCACTGAAAAGGCCCGATCCATGGAACCATAGCCTTCATGATAGACTTTAATGAGATCGCGGCGAATACTCGGTAAGGCGGAAGGAGGAAGCGCTTTGAGTTTATTTAGCTCTACAACAAGCTCACCATATTGCGCATCCGTACGGGCTTGTGCAGCATGAAGCTTCTCATCAATATACCTTCGCTGAGCTTCCAACATCACTGCAAATTGTTTAAACCCATCTTCAAGTGCGGCTTGCAATCTTGCACTTTCACCCTCTATCTCTTGCAGTTTTCTGCCCTGTACTTCTTGTCGTAGGCCCTGAAGTTGTTGTGCTGCAACCACCTCACCAACTCGTTCTTGCAGTGCACTTGCAGCGGCTTCACATACTTGTCTAAAACTTTGAAGCTGCTCCCTTAAGACTGAAATTTGAGCGCCATGTTCTGTTGTGGTCCCTTCTAACTGACTTAACTTGAAGTCAATATCTACTTCAAATTTCAAACGATTCTCTTGAGCTTCTATCAAACTTTGCAGCTTTTCATCCAACGCCAGATCTCTGTCACGCAAAGGCTGTAGTTGTGTTTCCAAAGCTGCAATTTTAGCATCGATCACCTCCAGTTTTTTGTGCTGAACTTCCTGTTTAGTTACGATTTCTTTCATTTGTACTTCATAGGCAAGACGAATTGCGTCGCATCTAAAATCTATTAAATTGGCTTTATACCAACAAGCACCCGTTTGTTTCACCAATCCAACTACAGCGCTTCTTAAATTAGCGCACGTAAGATCACTTTGCGTAAAATCAACTTCACCCTCAAACCGAGCATGAGATAAATGACTGAAACCCAACTGAGCATAAGCAAAACTAACCTCAGCCCGAGCATAGATCTCTTTCCAAGTTGTCGCATACAGTCTCGCGTGAGCAAAGTTGCAATAAGAGAGATTACCCGCGATCACACTACCACTGAAATCAACGCCCTCGAAATTGCCGCAGGAAAGATCCTGATCGGTTAAATCCCCCTGAAAAATTGCCTGCGCCCCTCTGGAGAATGTCGTTGGGGAGAATTCATGCAAAAACTGAAGTAAACCAATCGTGGCAACTCTCCCCACAGCTTTTGCGGCAACGACTTCAGGACTGTTGAGATAGGCGATAATTTTTTCTTTGCTGATCGGCTGAAATAAACGTCGCTCCCGCCATTCTTTTAAGTCTGGCGTAACACCCTCATAATCTGGCAATTTACTATGACCCACAACATAGCCATATTTTGGCCCCATTTCTTTAGGACTCAACCATTTAGGCTCTCCGCTGACTTTATAGTTAAGCGCTTCAGGATTTGAATCATCCACACAAATACTACGCTCGAATAACCCTTCTGCTGTAAATTTTTCTTCAGCACACTCATCACGCCCTTTTAAACTTTTGTGTTTGTGTAACCAACCCAAGGGACGCTCATACATTTTCATGGTATGACCGATAGCAATACCTGCGAGCAATAGTTCTGTGCGTGCCATGGGATCACCCATGCTTGCATCTCGATTTTCATTGAGATAAGCCAAACATCTTCTTGCGCCCCATTGGGCTAAACCCTTCATCGCTTTTTCAGGATTAAGACTCAAACGCTCCGTCAATGCCTGCTCATATCGCCTTGCAACTTGATATCCCAACCATCGCACCAAAACCTTTAAAGAATCAGGATCAACCGGCTTTCCATCCTCACTCCCTGAGCTTACCGTCGCACCACCACCTCCAAGCAACTCAATTTCAGGCGCTATACCCTGATAAATCCCCCACTCTTGTTGCACAAATTGAGCGACCGCTTCTGCTTGTTGAACAAATGATTCAGCCTCAGATCTTGTCGTGATACGCTCCCTAACGACACTTGCCAAAGGTGCTACTCTCTGACGAAACACGCCCCACCCTTTTTCCATAAATTGATCGGCTATGTGTGCACGTCCCGCCAATCCAATACCATCAACCGCTGACTTGGCTTGTTTTGCCAATTCAACAGCGCCTAGAAGCAAAGGTTTTGAAGCAGCAAACGCAATGACTAGACCGGGAATGGGCACTAAACTCACCAAGGCACAGGCAACATTGAATAGCGTGGCCATAGACGCCTTTGCACGCTCAGAAATATCTCCTCTGCTTAACGCTTCAAGATAACGAACCTCCGCCATAAGTTCATCCACAAAAAAATCCACAAAGGTTTCTAATTGGTGGTGTTGTTGAGCAGGCGTTAATGCTGTGATAGGCATGTTAGGGATCCTTAGGCTTTTGAGTGGCACAAGTAGGGTGCGCAATAGAAGTGGTTATTAATGGCCAACATTTTAGCATATTTTTTAAAGCAGTGCCGGTCGCGGTAGAAACTGTCGTCACCGACAGCCCCCCGCACAGATCCCAGCGGGCAGAATTACTGCACTAGGCTCTTACCTTAGGTTTATAACGTTCAAACCGCTCTTCCGGCCAAGGATGTAATATTTTGGCTTTGGGTATCCACTTTTGAACGATTCCATTCATTTTGACCCAGGTTAGTTTTGTTTTCTGACTCCGTCTGCGTAGTGATTTATACCACATGCGCGTAACTTGAGTCTTGAATGTTTCCAATGCATGCAGGGCCACCTCATGAACCCTAAAAATCAAGCATTGATTATTTAACACCCAATACAAGATAACACTATAATAAATAATAAAAAAATGGCTTTTTTTGCTATTTTTTTGTTGTTTATTCCTTACTACGTGGTATAATATAGAAAACACGTAGTAAGGAATAAACTGCCATGGAACATCCAGAATGGGCGCTAAAATTTAAAACTAAAAATACGGAGTTAAGATTAATTCGTGGGCGATATTATCTTTACAACATTACCTCAAAATGGGATCCTGAAAAGAAGAGGACAAAGAAAGTGACCCTTGGAGCAGTGGGAACCATTACTGAAGAGTACGGTTTGATCCCTACGGGGATGAGCAGAAAGGGCCGTCATCCAAAAGGTGCATCACCTTTTAAAAATTCCCAAGAGGAAACTGGTTTTTTGGATTCGTTTGGTGGTATTGAAGATCCTAGATACGCAAGTGATTGCTATTGATGGTAAATGTTCCCGTCGTAGTTACGACGGCGAAGGAAATATGTTACATATGGTGAGTGCTTTTGCGACGGAAGCCAGGATTGTTTTGGGTCAAGAAAAAGTTTCAGATAAAAGTAACGAGATAACGGCGATCCCTAAACTGCTCAGCTGGCTCGATATAAAAGGCCACATTATCACTATTGATGCCATGGGGTGTCAGTATGCAATTGCTGATTTAATTGTAAAAAAAGAAGGCGATTATATCTTTTCTTTGAAAGGGAATCAGGGCAATTTAGTTGATGATGTGCGGGATTATTTTGAATCATCACATCTCATAAAACCAAAGAGCTATGTGGATTATGATAAGGGCCACGGACGCATTGAAACAAGGGAATGCATCGTTGTGACTGATATAAAATGGCTTAATAATTTGCACTCTAAGTGGTCAACAATGAAAAGTATTATTTTGATGAGATCCACACGAGAAATTAAAACAAAAATAACCACTGAAGATCGATACTACATCTCCTCCCTGTCGTTACCACCAGAAAGAATATTAAAGGCTATTAGAAGTCACTGGGCTATTGAGAATTCCTTACACTGGGTCCTGGACATGTCCTTCAATGAAGATTGCTCTAGAATTAGAAAGGAAAATGCCCCGCATGTAATGGCGATTTTTAAACACATTGCCTCTAATCTATTGCAGACTGCAAAAAAAGAAAGGCAGTCGATTAAGGGCTTGAGAAAACTGTGCGGATGGGATGATTCTACCTTAGAAAACGTCATCTCTAAAAAATCTTCATGAGGTGGCCCTGCCTAATATCTGACAATTTGCAAGCGCAATTTAGCAGGCCTGACAATGGGTGATGACGTGGCTAACTAAGCGTAGAAACCCCATAGGGGTTGATATTAATCCCCGCTGGGGTCATAATTAACACATGGTAAGAAAAATAATACTACAAACGGTTGTGGAGATGCCTGAATTTATCAGGCAGTCTAAAATATGTATGGAGGATGCGCTGCGTGAATCTTTTATTAGCCATATTGCTGCAAATCCAATGCAAGGGGCTCTGATTGTAGGTACCGGCGGTGTTAGAAAAATACGGTGGGCTGTAGATACAAATCAGGGGAAAAGCGGGGGGGTGTTCGTGTTATTTATTATTATCATAATCAAGCGATACCAATTTTTTTGTTTACGGTTTATGGGAAAAGTAAAAAAGCGAATTTAGCACAAGCTGAAAAGCATATTTTAAAAACGATTATTACTAAAATTGTTCAGTCTTATGAGGAGATTAGTCATGAGTAATATAGGAGAAAGTATCATTCGAGGTGCTTTGGAAGCGCTTGATTATGCTAATGGGTTAAAGGATGGCGCCAAAGTTCATAAAGTCAGCGTGCCCGCTGAAGTAGATGTCGCTGCATTAAGAAAAACGCTGCACATGAGTCGACAACAATTCTCTAATGAGTTTGGGTTCAGTATTCGCACACTTGAAAAATGGGAACGTAAAGAACGTCTTCCAGAGGGTCCTGCGAGAGCATATTTAACCGTTATAGCTCAAAACCCGCGTGCTGTTATTGAGGCGCTACATCCCGCATCTTAACAACCACATTGACTTTTATGCAAAACATCCCTTTAGCTAAGGCCAGATTAATCAACCAAGTTTTTTCAACGAACGCATCGGGTTTACCCCTGCGCGCACTCATTCATGAAAAGCACTTTAAATTGCTATTTTTAGATATTGGCCTGGTTTCTTCAGCCATGACATCAATGTATGGTCGAACCCATTAGCTCTGGAGAAAGGCATTGATTTGGAAGATCAAATGGGACGACGCTGCTCGGGAGTAGAGCCATGTTAAATTATATTTGTGCCCGCGCGCAGTATAGCGGCCAAACATTCTGGCATGAGCTTAAATCTGCCATTCCGCACCCTAGCCGGCACTTTTTCTAATTACATTTAACTGCTCAAAAAAAATCACCATCGATGTCATTTCCACTTAAAAAAAGCATCAATTTCCCCTGACTTTATTTGCTCGGTGTGCTTTATTACGATCATAGGCCGCTATATTCTATTTTTAGTAAAGACAAACCATAACCTGACTTGAAAGCTCGGTATATGGCCTGTCATTATTTGATAAAACGTACTCACGTGCTTACGCCAGCTGGATTTAAGTAGATTGCACTGGCTCGCGAACCAAAATGCTTTATTATTTTCCTTAAAGTAGCATTTAAATTCACAACTAGCTTTTGAGCATGAGCGCCCGTCATAACGGAGACTTCATTTACGACGCGAAATAAAAAATAGACCCACCGTAAACTTGGCGTACTCGTTGGTTTCTTTGTTTGACTGGGAATGGTTTCATTTTTTTCTTGTAGCGATTGATGCAGCTCATACTCAGACACTCCATATACCATAAGACATAGAGTCATCACCATCATAAGCGCATCGATACGCCCAGGTGTCTTCAAAAAAACCGAATCGACTTGGAATGTATCGTCTTTGATGAATTTAAAACCACGCTCCGTGCCAGACTGACCTTTGTATTCCCTCAAAACCTCTTCGTTTGATAAAACCATCTCGTCTAATTGGTTCGTCGCCAAAACAAATCGTCCTTTACGAGTACGAATTTCAGTTATTTTCTGTTCATTTACTCGCAGACTAAATTCAATTTGATATCCAACGGTCTCTGGTAATTCGTCCGCTTTCGGGCGACCTTTAGGAAGTGTGTTTTTTTACTTCAATGATCGAGTAGGTTACTTCGTGAAATTTTAATAATTTTTTTTGTGCTTCAGCTTGCTTGCGTGCATCATGCTGACACGTGAACATTTGATTACTTAGATGCCACCAGGCCTTATTTTGATGGTCGCCCTCTATTTTTATTTTTTTATCTAACGTCTTACCTTCACGACGATAGGCAACTTCCGAGAAAAACATAAGCCAACGTTGTTTTACATCCTTATAATCAGATACAGTTGCGCAATAAGAATAACCATCGCTCAACTTGGTCCAAGTAAGGTCTCTTTCTGGTATTGAAACCAGTGTACGCACCTCTTTGATTTTCTCTGGCGCACGCGTTATCCAAAACATGTCGGCACTATGCTGTAAAATATTTGCATAAATCGCGCTATCACCGACATAAATAAAATCAGGCGCATTCGCAAGCTCTCGACAAAACCGCTTTATTTTAACAGCAGCCGCAGGCATTGTTGTTTGGTCGGAGGCGTTACCGCTATGTGATTCCATCCAGAGTGGAAAATTTGCCGCACCTGTTGTCGCAAGCAACAGAACCATCTGTTTCAAATCATGTCGACCAGATTTTGCATAACCTTGCTTTGGCCATGGAGCGTGATCGTTGTCGTTTTCAATTGTCTCACTCAACAATGGTTGCTCAAAATCACCAAACAAACTCAATGTCGTTGTATTAATATGAGTGCTTTTACCCAGTAAACCACGAGCGTGCCCAATCGTGAGACTTAACTCTGTAAATAGTTTGGTTGTACCATAAGCTGAAATCTCGTCTAAACATCGCCCAGTTGCGTCATCATTAAACCACTTTGCTTGTACATGACGATTAAATAAACGATTTAGCGGTTTATCACTTAAGAATTCAGGGAATAAATACAATCGACTATCAATGAACCCCAGCCCGTTCATAATCATTGCGGCAACACGCTCACCGTGACTTACTTTCGCACCAAAGGCCTCGCTAATAGGCAATCGGTTATCAATTAAGTCAATAATTTTCAAGCTGTCGATTTTATCGGCTACCAAACCCAGATGACCTAAATGAGCGGTAGAAATTTGTTCCTCTTTAAATACATCCATTATACAATACACAGCGTAAACATTCGGTCAACCCCGTTATTGACAAGCCCAATTTTTCAAGACCGTTTTAAAATTTCGATCCAGGGGGTATAAAAAGATATCCTTAACCGGTACGCTTTGCAGGCCTGAGGGTCCAAGTTTTCCCCGTCCTTTTG
>JAPLRK010000036.1 GCA_026399195.1 Legionellales bacterium | reverse complement strand
GGAGCATAGGTTTTGATAGCCGTGGCCATAATTATGCTCAAAATTATACCCCTGATTCTTTAGGGTATTGAACGTTTCATTCTCGATGCGCCATCGAGAGCGGCCTGCCCGCATAATTTCATAGACGTTGTCAGGGGTAATGAGTGTCTTCAAAATTGAAACCGCGGCCTTTAAGGCAAGAAAATAGCGTTTGTCGGGTAAAGAACTGGCGCGGTATCTCTTTAGGATCCGTTTCCAGTGCCTCCCCTTAAGAACTGCTCGTGATGTTTTCCATCAAGCAGCTCACCCAGTAGTTTTCTTCAAAAGGGTTATGTGTTCTGTTGAGCTGGCAGCCACTTTCATGACCCTTTACCTAGCCCGGGTAGTGGGTGTATTTTCCAATCCCAATATAGCCCGAGTACATCGTAGAGGTATTCATTACTCCATCTCCGCCACCCTCGTGCCTACCGCTACATTTCCCATTCAAGGTTATAGTTTTGACCTCCTCGGCGGGATTTCTCCACCGGGCACGTAGGGCTTCTCCAGTATCCCACCACATCTTTTGCACCATGCAATCGCTAATACCCCGCCGGTGAGAGCTGACTGTATCGGACTCGTTTCAGTCAGTTCTTGATGCTTTCGCACGTTATAGACCGTCTCAGCCACCGGATTTCGTGTGACGAGGCTACATCTGCGTTCACGTTACATTACAGCCTGGTGCATTGCGCATACTCCTTTCTGAGTATGTTGTCGGAGGGCTCCATCGTCTTACTCTCGCGCCACGATGCCTCCCTAGCTACGAGGCTTGAGTCTTTTACCTCGGTCGGACTTTCACCGACTAGATGCAGTGTCCTTAACCTGGACACGCCTATTTCCCATCGAAACGCATACTTAGTTATTAAGTTCCCTGGTATATCGCTACTTGCAATAATTAACAGTTCACCATCCGGCAGTTTCATTGCTTCGAGGTAAACGGTTTGCCCCGTGATTGTTCGTTCGCCATATAGTGCCACCTGATGCAAAAAAGAGCTTAAAAATGAATTCTGCAATCATATCAAAATCGATTGCAAAGTCGGCAAAAAAACGCTGGACTCGACGGTAACGTGATGCTTGTTCTGTATTGCTAGACATCGAACAGGCAATTTTATTCAGGTTAACTGTCCTTGTAGAGAGCAGTGACAGTAATATTTTAACAAAACAAGTGATTCTTGCCTTGTTCCATTTAAAGCTTGCGTTTAAAATATCTCGTAACTCGCTGTCATGATTCATATAACCTCCTGTTCGCACTTGAGATTATATTTATTTTTCAGCGGGTTACAAATTAATTATAAAATTGTCGCGTAGAGGTATCTTTTACAATTTCTTTGGTATCTAGGTATTTTGTATGGTTCATGTGTTTCTATGGGTATACAGGGATGTGCCCATAATATACACTAATCGCACGCTGCTCTGGGACCAAATTTGTGCAAATTTGATCAATAAGCATGAGTTTCAATGATTTGATAAGGTTGTCTTTATGACTGATATAAATAAAATTTTTGAACAGCTAAAATCACTATCCCTTTTTGAATTGAATCGTTTAAGAAGTGCTATCTCGATAATAATGGATGATCCGGAAAAAAATACAGCCATTAAGCGGCATCTTAAAGTCGGTATGACAATCACCTATTTTTGTAGTGATAAAAATGTATTAGTTGACGCCACCATTGAAGAAATCAGAAAAACTTGGGCTTCTGTGATTAATGTGTCTGATGGTAGGAAGTGGAATATCAAATTTTATTTCATCAATCTTCAGGGCATAAATGTAAACATCAACCCAAGACAAGCATCTGGCGGGCTTGACAGAAATTCGCTAAAGGTAGGCGATCGAGTAGGCTGGCATTCTAAGTTGGGATATGAGCTTTATGGCCTTGTTGAAAAGCGGAATCCAAAAAAAGCACTGGTGCGACTAAATGATGGAGAGCAATGGACTGTCTCTTATTCGTTATTATTTCTTGTCATGGATGGAACATCCAGTCATGGAGGACAACTGTGTATCGAAGGCGAAGTGGTTCGTTGAGGGTGAACTATGGATCAATAAAAAGCAGTGGAGCGGTTATGCATGAAGATAGGGTAGGCCCTTGTGGAACATGATACACAACCCATGGTCAGATATTGGCTTTATATCATCTTTTAAAGCCCACGCCGTTTCACAAATGAAGTGCAACACCGAGGGGTTAGGCTTTAGTGTTTTTATTAGAGCTCGAGTTTTTTGTTTGTTTCCTGTTTTTTAGGAAACAAACAAAAAACTGAGCAGACAAATCCGCGATAGCGGATGCGGCAGATAAGAACATGAAGTTTAAGTTTAGATCGACAGTAGAGAGAGTCACGTAAAGGGGTTAATCTCATAGGTGCAAACCAAAGGAGATTAATATGCCAAGAGGCTACAGTCACGTGACTCGGGATCTAAGATGTCAAATTTATGCGTTAAAATCAACAGGAATTTCATTAAGAGAAATAGCCAAACAACTGGATAAAAATGTATCAACTATTAGTCGAGAGATAGCCCGTAATACTGGTCAACGGGGTTATCGTTTCAATCAGGCGGACAATGCAGCTTGTGCCCGTCGAAGCATGGCAAGTACAGTCCCGAAGAGGTTAACAGAGGAACTTGGGAGCAAGATTAACGATTGCCTCATTGAGGATTGGAGTCCAGAGCAGATGTCAGGGAGATTTAAACTGGAAGGAGCATTCATCAGTCATGAGTCGATTTACCGCCATATTTGGGGCGACAAGCGTAAAGGTGGCCAACTGTATAAACACCTGAGCCATCATGGCAAGCGCTACAATAAACGATCCTCTGGAAAAGCAGGGAGAGGTTGCATTCCTAATCGAGTGGACATCACAGAGCGTCCAGCAGTCGTTGATGAGAAGTCTCGTATTGGTGATTTCGAGGGTGATACGGTCATTAGCGCAGTTAGTAAAACAGCGCTAATGACCATTGTTGACCGCCATTCGAAATTTACTTTGATGAAGAAAATCGGACAAAAAACTGCCGAGAATGTGTATAAAGTGATCACCGAAAAATTGAGATCTTTTCCACATCCTGTTCATACAATAACCTATGACAATGGATTGGAGTTTGCCGCACATCAATCGGAAACAGGACCCTTTTGCGCCGGTTATGACAGGTACTGGCATTTTCTTGAAACCTTTGTTAAATAGCATGCTTCAATACATCACACACCCATGAATTTAGGCTCATGCCAGAATGTTTAGCGGCTACATAGGCTTCACGATGAAGCTCTGGGGAAATTCTTAAATTGAATTTACCTGAAAATGGTTTTTCTGGCTTTTCATTCCGCGCATGACAAAAATCAATATAGTCATCTATTGATTCAATAAATGCCTGCTTTAGCCCATGCGCTGTATCAGCCTGAAATGTAATCACGTCTTTAGTGTTAATGACTTCGCCAACAAAAAGTTCATTTTCATCATCAAGCTCTACGTGACCAAGATAACCTTTATAATTTAACATGGTTCTATTCCCGCCTCTTTCAGTAAACGCCTCATTGACGCAACCGCGCCTTTATCGGCCTCTTTTTTAGGATGAGGTCTATGAAAAACCGCACGAACACCATTCAGCGCAATACGTACTCGCGATCCGCGTCCTTCGGATAATTCAGCACCCGAGCTAATAAGCAACGACTCGATATCTTTCCAGATAATGCTGGAATTCACGGGCGTTTCAAAAATGCTGTGTAGGACTTTTTTATGTTTGGATTTCATTGGAATATGATACCATATTTTGGTACTGTTTCAACTGGTTGATGAGATGCCTTTCATTAGAGAAGAAAATATCCAAGACGTGGATGAAATTTTCCGGCTTATTTTTGATCTTTGGATTGCGCTTGATAAGCTGATCGGCTTTTTAATATCGCTCAATCAAGATATAGAGGTTAATACTGGACTTTGGACAGTGTGCTGCAGCCCACATACATAAGTAAAGCGTATGTATAAGCTTTATGAGAGATGAAGGTAGGCCCTTCGAAGTCGGTTTCCAAGAGCAGGCTTCAAACTACCTCAAGCAGCTGCCATTAAGAGTGGTGGTTGTGAGCGAGTTGTAATGAAAGGCTATTCATCACAACGTTATACTACATTTTTTTTTGAGTGTCCCGTGTTGTTTTGTGATCTTTCGGCAAGCCTGTGTGACAAGCCCAGAATGATTTTGTAGAGTAGGCTCTTCTTAACAGAGGAGTTTACCCGATGGACAGCATCACATTAGAATCAGTAGAAGCGGCATTTAGTGACTGGCGTGCTCAACGCAGTAGTC
>JAPLRK010000031.1 GCA_026399195.1 Legionellales bacterium | reverse complement strand
ATGGCCAGTTGTATTCCTGCAACCGCCAGTGATATGTACGCGAATAATATCGTAAATGTCCTAAAATTACTCGTAACATCGCCCCCCACGCAACTCAATTGGAATCATGAAGATGAGATCATCCGACAATCAGTCCTTTGTCTCGATGGTCACATCCTACCCTTTCAAACAAAACCAGAGGAGTCACTCCATGCCTGATCCATCCATGTCATCTAACCCATACCTATCCATCATCACCATTTTCGTATTGGCCTGTTTTGTTGGGTATTACGTGGTATGGAAAGTTACCCCTGCCCTACATACCCCATTAATGTCGGTCACAAATGCCATCTCCAGCATCATCATTCTTGGGGCACTCATGGCTTCTGGCACAGCGCTGACCCATGAAGTCAACTTTTTCGCATGTCTTGGGCTATTCATCACCGCCATCAATATCTTCGGTGGGTTTGTTGTCACTCAACGCATGTTACGCATGTACAAAAAATAAAGGCGGATTGCTATGAGCGCTTGGATCTCTTCATCTTATTTAATTTCTGCCATTTGTTTTATTCTAGCTCTAAAAGGGCTGGCAAGCCCGGCAACAGCCAGACGAGGAAACGCTTTAGGTATCTTTGGCATGGGTCTTGCCATCACCGCCACCCTGTTTCTCCCCAACATGCATCACCCCTTCTTATCCATAGGACTGATTGCCTGTGGGGGCATCGTAGGGACCGTTATCGCACTTAAAATAAGTATGACGGCCATCCCACAGCTGGTCGCTGCATTTCATTCGTTGGTGGGAATGGCTGCAGTCCTAGTAGCCTTTTGCGCGTTTTTATCCCCAACCACGTTTCATATTGGTCACAAAGACTCGATAGACATCAGCAGCATGGTCGAAATGAGCTTAGGCTTAATCATTGGCGCTATCACCTTCACCGGATCAGTCATTGCCTTTTTAAAATTACAAGGTTTGCTCTCAGGTAAACCTCTGCGATTTCAAGGTCAAAAAATGGTGAATGCCCTGCTCGCCTGCTGTATTTTGACTTTATTAATGATGTTTCTCATCACCCCAGCCTTTTCCCTATTGGTGTTCATTGCCTTGATGTCATTCCTTATGGGCGTGTTACTCATCATGCCTATTGGAGGAGCTGACATGCCAGTGGTTATTTCTATGCTCAACTCATACTCTGGATGGGCAGCCGTTGGCATCGGCTTCACTTTAAACAACCAGCTTTTGGTGATCACAGGTGCCTTGGTTGGAGCAAGTGGGGCCATTTTAAGCTATGTGATGTGCGTTGGGATGAATCGGTCCCTCTTCAATGTTATTTTTGGTGGATTACAAGGATCGAACACCTCCTCTCATCAAGCTTCACAAATTGAAGAACAACCTATAAGACAAGCCAATGGTGAAGATGCAGCCTTTCTCCTTGCAAACGCGAAAGACGTGATCATCATTCCAGGATATGGCATGGCTGTGGCTCATGCCCAACACGCAGTCAAAGAATTGGTTGAATCGTTAGAAAAACGTCAGATCAAAGTTCGCTTTGCCATTCATCCTGTGGCT
>JAPLRK010000069.1:86261-135251 GCA_026399195.1 Legionellales bacterium | reverse complement strand
TTGTAATGCGAGACTATTCATTCCAACGTTATATTACATTTTCTTTTGAGTGTCCCGTGTTATTTTTATTATTTTAGATTTTAGTGAAAAGTCACGAAATTGTTGGTGGTTGTCAATAACGGGGTTGACCGAATACTTACGAAGTTATAGATGTAACTTGTTGATTTTAATGTCTTTATTGGTGGGCCCACTAGGACTTGAACCTAGGACCAACGGATTATGAGTCCGCTGCTCTGACCAACTGAGCTATGGGCCCGCGCTCGGTATTGTAAGGGGAAATGTCTTTTAACACCAGCGTTTTAGCCTTCATCCCCTTCTAAAAAGCTACGTAATTTTTCAGAGCGAGAAGGGTGGCGTAGTTTACGTAGGGCTTTTGCTTCTATTTGTCGTATACGTTCTCGGGTGACGTCGAATTGTTTTCCGACCTCTTCTAAGGTATGGTCTGTGTTCATTTCAATTCCAAAACGCATGCGTAATACTTTGGCCTCTCGTGGGGTTAGGGTCTCTAGAATTTCAAGGGTGGCTTCGCGTAAACCTTCTGCTGTGGCTCGGTCGATGGGCGATTCGATGTTGTTGTCTTCTATGAAATCGCCCAGATGGGAGTCATCGTCATCACCAACCGGTGTTTCCATCGAGATGGGTTCTTTTGCGATTTTTAAGACTTTTCGAATCTTGTCCTCACTCAATTCCATCTTTTCGGCCAATTCTTCAGGAGTTGCTTCGCGTCCTGTTTCTTGTAAAATTTGTCGCGAAATGCGGTTAAGTTTGTTGATGGTTTCTATCATGTGAACAGGAATTCGTATAGTGCGGGCCTGATCAGCGATGGATCGGGTGATCGCTTGTCTTATCCACCAAGTGGCGTAAGTTGAGAATTTATACCCACGTCGATACTCGAATTTATCAACGGCCTTCATTAAGCCAATATTGCCTTCTTGAATCAAATCAAGGAACTGTAAGCCCCGATTGGTGTATTTTTTTGCAATGGAGATGACCAATCGTAAGTTTGCTTCTACCATTTCCTTTTTGGCGCGCCTGGCTTTGGCTTCCCCAATAGACATTTGGCGGTTGATGTCTTTGATCTCACTGATGGTTAGGCCATACTCTTGCTCGAACGAAGCCAGTCGTGTTTGTAGGTGTTTGATCTCATCGGCATATTCGTTGACCCGTTGTAAATCGAGTTTTTTGCTGTTTTTGTTGACCAACGTATCTAACCATTGTTGATCAGTTTCTTGTCCCGGGAAGGTATCAATGAATAGTTTTCTTGGAATGCGTGCGCGCTCAATACATAATCGCATGATGGTGCGTTCAAAATCACGAATGTGGTTACGTAATTGTCTGAAATGTTTGGTCAATCGATCAACTTGCTTTGAAGTGAGTTTTAACTTCAAGAAAGATTCAGACATGATGGCCAATAATTCTACGGTTTTCTTGTTGGTGCGTCCATTTTTCTTTAAAGAGATCATGGCTAGGTCAAAATTAGACTGTAGCTCATCAAAATAGGCTTTGGCTTGCTCAAGTTTTGGGCCATCATCGACCTCAGCAATGCCTGAGACACCGTCCTCATCGTCATCAACTAGTTCAGCTACAACTTCAGGATCGATGGCGTCTTCTTGGGGTGCCTCTTCCAACATAGAGCCAATATTGGCAGGAGGTGCTTCATCATCAATGTCTGAAAATCCACTGATGACTTCATTCAGGCGCATTTCATCCGCAAGCACTAGGGCGTAATCGTTCAGCACGAGGATCACTGTTTCTGGGTAATTGGCCAGGGATTTTAGAACTTGATAAATGCCTTCTTCGATGCGCTTGGCGATGCGTATTTCCCCTTCACGGGTTAATAGCTCAACTGTCCCCATTTCTCGCATGTACATACGCACAGGATCTGTCGTGCGTCCCGTTTCTTTATCCACGGAGGCCAAAACCGCTGCGGCTTCTTCAACGTCCTCAGGGGCTTCTTCGGTGTTGCCGAGCAAAGCCAGCTCATCGTCACTGGGGGGTTGTTCGAATACTTTGATGTTCATGCCTTCCAGCATGCTGATGATCACATCAAAATGTTCGGTATCGACGATGTTGGGGAGTAAGTCGTTGATTTGCGAATAGGTAAGATAATTTTGATCTTTTCCCAAACTGATGACTTTGGTAATTTGCGATCGCTGTTGTTCTTGTTCATTCATGGTCATATATACTTATCACAGGTTAGTGCTTTGCAAGGCAGCCCTAAGGGGTTGATAGGGCCAAAAATGACTTGATTATAAACTGGGTGGAATAAACTTGCCAGTTTATTCTGAGATTGATTTTTGGGTTTCATGCGGCGATCCTTAGGGCCTCATTCCGTAATTGCTACCAGCGCGATAGGTGGGGTCTTCATCGCCTACCTCCTCCTCGATGGTTTCTAAAGTTTGCTTCAAGCGTTTCTGCATGTCGGAGGCTTTGATGTCCATGATGAGGGTGTCGCATTCGGCTGATGGAAATTGCGCTTTGATGAACTCATTGTTTATTGTTGATTGACGAGTGAAGTTCAATTTGCCAACTTTCTCTGGTCCATCCTCATTGCTGTTGGTGATTTTGATCTTCTCATAGGGCCTCAGCAACAGGAGCGCTGCATGAAGTCGACGAACTTGTTCTTTATCCTTCCCGCCTATGACAATGGGGCCCGCAGTAGGATTGTAATGATTCAACAGCATCTCGGCCATTTTGATAGCCATCAGGGCTTTTTGTCGAGTGGTCAGATTATTGGTTTTAGAATCATATAGGGTCCTATCGATAACCAGTGCTCTACCATTATTGTTTTTATTGCTGCTATCTTTGATCACTTGAAGTTCGATGGTGCCTGTTTTATCCCTTCCAAAGGCAGCGGTGGATCTGACGATTTGGTTTCTATCCAGTAATTCTCCCTGGATCACGGAGGGTGCGAATAGTGTTTGTAGACCATGGACTGAAGAAGAGGCTCGGTCTCTCACCTCGGCTAGTCTTTTTTCGTCCTCAGTAAGTCCTTCAATGTCTGCGCTTTTATCCACGAGGACATCAGGCCCAAAATCCGCCATCAAGCCTTGCTTTCTGACTTTTTGAAGGAAAATTTCTGCAGGGAATTGATCGTTGATTCTTTTTAATAGGTCTTTGGCCTTGTTCACCTCTTGATTTACGTGGGTGAATCTAGTTAGATGAATATCTAATGCGGCCTTGAGCTCAGTGGTAGGAGTTTTGGTCTTTTCTTTGTTGAGGATCTCATTAATTTCATTTTTCTCTCTTTCTATTTCTTCAAAGGCTGCGATGGCTTTTTTTCGATCAGCCCTTTTTTTTGCCTCAGTTAAGGAAGGGATGTTCTTTTTGATTGTTATCTCGATGTCTCTGATGGTTTTTAAGACACTTTGGCTCTTTTCAGCATAATGATCCAACGTTAAGAGGCGTATGTTTTCCTCAATAGTATTCTGATGTGTTTTTAGAGGTTGCATTTCTTCGAGAGGAAAAGCAGGGTCACACTTCTCTAAGAGTAGAATGGCCTGGGTGACCATGGTTAGGTCGTCTTTTCTTTTTTTGAGAAGGAGGGCGGCTGTTTCTTCTGCTGAGCTGAGTGGTGTGGTAGCGGGTGAGGCAGGGGGGTTGGGTGCGGTGTTGGTGACCAATGTTGTTAAGTTGTCTTTTATTGAGGTTAAGGCATCCTGAATAGTTTTAACCGCGGCCTCTCTCTCTCCCTGCAACGGATAGGTGCTGGTTGTTAGAGGCGCACACTGTGCTATAATACTCTTCGCGTCGGGTGTACTGATATAGGTATCGAAGTTCTTATTTTCAACAACAACTTTCCCTATACTTTCAACGGCCCGAGTTAATATCGCTAGTTTTTCATTCTGAGGTTTCGTTGAAAAGTCGGTAGCAACTATCTCCTTAGCGATCGAATCAAAAAGTTGGCCTTCTGTCTTGATTTTCTGAATTTGAGCGTTGGCTTTAGCTTCAATAGGTTCAAGTTTAATCTTTTTTGCTTGCTCTTGAATGAACTTCAAGGCATCATCGTACAATAAGTTTTGCCTATTATTACCTTCGAGGTTGTAATCTGCGATGTTATTCAATGTACCTAATGAAACATTCGCACCTATTTTATTTCTCAATGTAGTTATGGGTGCAATGATAATATCGTCTAAGTCCTTCTGAGTTAGTTTGTATAAAGAAAGACAAACCATGGCTCGAGCCGCGATGCTTTGTAAGTCGCCAATTGTGTACTTGGGTCGTGGTTTATTGGCTAGGAATGCCTCGTTATTAAGTTCCCCAGCAAATGTAGTTTTACTCCCTGTGAGCAGCTCTTGGTTATCGAGTACGGCTTTTCTAAATATAGAGTACCCATCATCAGTAAGCGGAGCTTCAACTAATGCATTAAGGGCCGTGATGATGCCCTCTCGATCGGCTTCCGCAACTTTCTTGGTACATAGCTTATTGAGGTGATCATATACCTCATTATTTTTTGGCATAACTATCTCCGTTGATCCAATCTTCAATCCCAAAGCATGATTCAACAACTATTCATTTGCGTTTATGAGGTCAAAGGGTTTCGTTTTTGAAAGTATAGCAGAAAAAATCCATATGTATTATTTATCAACACATTCACTTGCTTCATTTATGTTTGGTGTCGTCCCCCATCCTTACTGATACCGCTTCCGGAAGAGCACCAAAATAAGTTTGAATTCCTTGTTGCCAAGGAAATATGGGGATGCCATCTAGTCTTTTTGGGTAGTTATCTTGGCTGAAACATACCGTCTCTGCTGTTCCAGACTCTTTAGATAGGGTTCTCAGCGTTTTGAGATCTGTGGTTTCAACTTGTGTATTGCTTTTAATTTCAATGAATAACAGAGGCTGGCCAGGGCCACCTCATGAAAACTAAAAGCTGGAAACGCAGGCGGGCAGGCAAACGTTCACGTAAAAAACCAAATTGTTTGAAATGTAGATGATCTTGCACTGGCAGTATGGTATAACCGCGAAATCTTATAAAAAATGGATTCAAGATGCGATTGAGTGTTCCTATCAAAGCCTTGCTGGTTGGCGTTTCAGGCACGGCTTTACAATGGTATGACTTTGCGCTTTTTGGTTATTTTGCGCCGATCATTGCCTCGACTTATTTCCCAAATAACAATCCCATTGCCTCCATGTTGAGTGCTTTTGGCGTATTTGCGGTGGGCTATCTTTTAGCGCCTATCGGCTCTGTGGTGTTTGGCCATATCGGGGATAGATTTGGGCGAAAACGCGCTTTGACTTTGAGTATTTTGGCGATGGCTGTCCCTACAGCCTTGATAAGCCTGTTGCCGGGATATGAGATCATGGGTCTTGCGGCTCCTGTTTTGATCACCTTGTGTCGTGTGATCCAAGGATTTGTGGCCAGTTCAGAATTCACAGGCTCCGCCATATTTTTAGTAGAACACGCCGAACCTCAACACAGAGCTTTTTATGGATCTTTGACGAGTTCAGGATATAGTGCTGGTGTTATCCTCGCCGGTTTGGTCGCATCGCTATTAACCGCATCTTTCATGCCGGATTGGGCTTGGCGACTTGGGTTTGCTGTGGCCATGATTGCGGGTCTTGTGATCTACTATCTACGCCAACAAGTGACCGAAACGCCCGTGTTTCAAAACATACTCCCTCATGAACAATCGAAAAGGCCTTTTATGGCTGCCATCAAAGCCGCCCCTTTTGCGTTTGTTGGGGTGATTGGACTAGGGTGGCTTGTTGGGGTTATGACCTTTGGAACTTATGTATTTACCGTCAGTTATTTTCATACCTATTTTGATATGACCTTGAGCCACGCGACATTGATGGTATCGATGGCGCTGGTTGTAGATGCGCTGCTTGAGCCTCTGGTGGCTATCCTTTCGGATAAAGTGGGCCATTTGCGGGTGATTGTGTGCGGTGTTTTGCTCATGCTTTTGCTCAGTTTCCCTGTGTTTTATTTGTTCGCTATGGGCGATACGCAATTTGTGGTGTGTGGCATGGTATTGATGTCCATCTTGATTGCCATAGCCTTTGCCCCCCTCAACGCCTACATGGTTGAACTGTTTCCAAAGGGGTGCCGATACAGTGGCTTTGGGGTGGCGTTTCATATCGGCATATCCCTCTTTGGAGGAACGGCTCCCTTGGTCTTGATGGGGTTGGTGGAGAAAACGGATAACGTTTTGGCCCCCGCGCTTTACTATGTTGTGGGAGCCCTCATTGGTCTAGCATCCCTGGCCATTTGTGAGTATGGGCGCCGTGAGTTTCGGTCTGTTAACGCTCTACCGTCACCGAAATCATACCAGCATTCTTGATGGCGTGAGGTTTACTAACGGTGAGTGTTAGTGTTTTGATTGCGAATTCTTTGATGAGGAATGCCGCCACCTCGTTGGCCACCGTTTCAATGAGTTGAAAATGGTTAGACTCTACAAAAGTGGTCACGCGTTGGCAAAGTGCATCATAATCTAGGGTTTTTGCTAAGTCATCTTGGCTGTTTTTAAAGTCATAAGGAATATGAATATCCAACAGCAGTTGTTGTAGAATTCTCTGCTCCCAAGCATGCACTCCAATGCGTGTTTTGGTGCTTAGAGCGGTGATTTGTAGGTGATCGATCATTTTAGTTGATGCTCCAGGTGAGTTGAGCTGCTATGAAAAAATCCATGTGTTTTTGCATGCCATACAACTGTTGGACAATGGGAAAACCAACGCCGACTTGTGTCATGACATGAGGTGAGATCAGGGCCAAAGAGGGGGTCAGTGCGATGACATTCCCTCCTGAATTTGGCGAAGAGTGACCCAATACCTCGTTTTTATAAGTGTATTGCCCATCGATTTCAACCAACACAAAAAGGTCTGACTGGTCTTTGATTGCCAAGAGAGTCCGGCCTATGCCTGCTTGATATAAGAGTTGCGATCCTAACCTAATGTTGTTTTTGGGCTGTGTCAACAACATCCCTGGTGAAAAAAATCCCAACCAATCCACATATGTCCGCGTAAACGTCGTCCCTAAAAAGTACGAAAGGGTGCCATATCCTTTGGATTCATAACGCATATCTGCGTCTTGCATGGGTAAAGTGACCGCGCCTACAAGGGTGGCTTGGTCTTGATAGTGACGATTGTCCGTTGTGTAAAACGCTTTCTCTAGTTGGAGACTGACGTCTTGTAAGCCTGAGGAAAGGCCATGAAACGCATGTCCTCTGACATGTGAGTCTGCACTCAAGGGAAAGTTGGCATACAGTGACATATCGTCGGTTATGCCATAAGTCAGCATGGCATTCAAATTGTTAAATGGACCCATATTGATGTGGTAGGGGCTGAAGGATGCAACAGCTAGTTGTAGCGCATTTTTCCCAATCAATGTCTGGCCAAAGGATAAAAAGGCTCCGGGTTGTTGAGAAGAGGATAGGGCAAAATTACCCTCGCTGGGTGGTGCGTTGTTGTCGTTGGTTTCTGCAAAGAGCAGGATGGGTATTGAAATGAGACATAAAAAGAACAGAAAGCTTAGGTGTTCCACCATCCACCTCCCAAGGCTTGAAAGAGCGCTACGGTATCCGTCAGTCGATTGGCTTCTGCTTGAATCAGCTTTATTCGTGCTTGTTGATGAAGTTGTTCATTGAAGAGTAGGTCGAGGATGCTGCTATCACCCATGGCGTGTTGATCTCGCGAAATACTCAAGGATTTAAAGGCGGCTCGCTCTGCTTTGCTTAAGCCATTTAAAGTGCGTGCATCGGATTGGATTGTTTTTAAGGTATCTGCCACATTTTGGAATGCATTGATGATGGTCAAACGATAGAGTGCGGCAGATGTTTCATATTGGGCTTCGGCAAAACGCTGTTTGTGTAGCAATGTGCCCCCTTGAAATATAGGAGCGGCAACCAGGCCCGCTAAGGCCCAAAATTGAGAGTTTGGCCCAAGAAGCCCCGACAATTGCACCGCTGAGGTACCCGCATTGCTTGCACCAATAGAAACATTAGGTAAGCGATTTGCAATAGCGACGCCAATAAGGGCATTGGCGGCTTTCATTTGTTCTTCTGCCGCTCGAATATCGGGTCGATGCTCCAGCAAGGCCGAGGGGAGTGCGAGGGGTAAATCAGTCGGCAATGTTAAGTCATGAAAATGGAACATGGGAGTTCGTTGGTCGTCCGGAAAGCGTCCGATCAGGGCGTTGAGTAAATCACGATGTAAGGCTAATTGACGTTGTAGGGGCGGCAGGGTTGCTTCTGTTTGAGCGAGCGTTGCAGCAAAAGTCGCTAAATCGGCCTCGGAAGCATCGCCTAGAATGAGTTGTCTTTTGAGAATTGACAACGTTTTGGTTTGGCATGTTATGATTTTCTGAGTTGCGGCAATTTGTGCTCGAAGGGATGCTTCCTGAATGGCTGCATTCACCACATTGCTCGATAAAGTGAGATAAGTGGCTTCCAGTTGAAATTGTTGATAACCCGCAGTTGCAGCGGATGATTCTACTTGACGACGGGTGCCGCCAAAGACATCGGGTGTATAACTCACATAGAGTTGTCCCGTGTAAAGCGCATAGTTATATTGGTTGTTCGCCAAAACGCTGGTCAAAATTTTTGCAGATTGTTGTACGGTTTGTGAAAAAGACAATCCCACCGCGGGGTAAAATGATCCAATACTTGCATACATTTGTTCAAAAGAGGCTTTTAATGTCGCGCGAGCTGCCATAACGGTTGGGTTGTTTTTAAGGCTTTCCTCCACCAAATCGTTCAAAGGTTTTGAATGAAACAGAGTCCACCATTGGGCGGGAATGTCCATGTTATGGACGAAGTGTTGAGATTTTCCGTATTTAGATGCGATCAGCGTTGTCTTAGATAATTTGTTTTTTGAAAGCCCTACATCAGATCTGATATAGTTTGGACCTACGGCGCAACTCGTAAGCATCAGAAGGGTTAAGCCAAAACAGAAGAGCGGTGATCGAGGAGACATCCTCATGGCCGTTTTCTCCTATGGAAGAGATCGATGCCACCTCTTTCACAAAAGCGTTCTATGGTATAGTAATAGGTTGGCAATATAAACAACGTGAGTAAGGTGGAAATGGCCAATCCTCCCACAACAATGGTTGCAAGACCACGTTGCACATCCGTTCCAACACCTGTTGCAAGTGCTGCAGGCAGCATGCCAAAAGAGGCCACTGTGGCGGTCATCAGCACGGGCCTTAATCGTTCAGTTGCCCCTTCAATCACAGATCTCCCCAGAGACCGTTTGGAGTTACGAACACGGCGAATATTGGCTATCATGATAATGGCATTTTGAACAGAAACACCAAACAGCGCAATAAAACCTACCGAAGTCGCAACATTCAGTGTTTCGCCTGTGAGGTGAAGAACTATCAATCCTCCGAGCGTTGCCATGGGAACTACTGCTAAAATCAGCACAACCAGGCGTAGTTTTTGGAATTCAAAAAACAAGAGGAGTCCCATGAGCGCGATGATCATGCCAAAAATGGTGATCAATCGTTTTTGTGCCCGCTGTTGGCTTTCAAATTGCCCAGCCCATTCCAAGTGGGTTGTTTGTGGATCAAAGGTCACCTCCTTGTTGATACGTTTTTTTGCTTCGCGAAGATAGGAGGTTAGATCTCGGCCTCGATTGTCTATGCGGACAGTCAACTGACGTTTGGTGTTCTCATGAGAAATGGTGCTTTCACCTGTTTTATAGTCAATGGTTACAAATTCTGAGAGCCAAATTTTGGCGCCAGAGGAGCTTTTTAAAAAGAGACTTCCCAAGGTTTCAATGCTTTGCTTGTTTTCTTTAGGAAAGCGAATGGTTGCAGCGTAAGTCCGGTTATCGATATACAAAGTTGCAACTGGCGCGCCACCTAGACCTGTTTGCAAAAGCGTGGTGACATCTGACACGTTGATGCCATATCGCGCCATTTTATGTCGGTCAATTTTGACCACCATTTGTGGAATGGGGGATTCTTGGAAGATAGATACAGAGGATGTCCCGCGCATGGTTTTTAGAATTTTGACGACTTCTTCTCCAATCCGGCGGCTTTCAATGAGGTCGTCCCCGTAGATACGCAAAGCCAGCGGGCTGTGGGCTCCGCCGATGAGATCGTTGACGTTGTCGATGATGGGTTGACTGATCCCAATCGTAAAGCCTGGCATGGTGGCAAATTTTTGTGAAAGACGGGAAATGAATTGTGCTTTTGTTTCGTGATCTGGCCATTGGGAGTAAGGTTTTAAGCCCACAGGAACCTCCATGTGTGAGGGCGTCCAGGGATCAAGACCTTCATCACTGCGTCCCAGTTGGGTCACCACATAAGAGACCTCAGGGAATTTAAGAAGTGTCAGTCGTAAGTGACTGGCCATCTCAGAGGCTTTTTCTAAAGATAATCCAGATGGCATTTCGACTTGTAACCAAAGGGCTCCTTCGTCTAATTCGGGTAAAAATTCGCTGGGTGCGGTCATTGCAAGGATGAGCACGGTGATCAAGGTTAAAATGCCCAATCCATAGGCAATTTTGGGTTCGGCAAGTAAGCGAGACAGCAGCAATCGATAGTGTTTGGCTAACCATGCGAGGATTTTGTTGGGCTTTGCTGGATAAGGTTTTCGTAGGGCGGTATAGGCGAGCCCTGGGATGAGAACCAAAGAACATATTAATGCCCCCAATAAGGCAAATGAAACCGTATAAGCCATGGGGGTAAACAATTTACTTTCTGCGCGCTCAAAAGCAAACAGCGGGAGGTATGCTGAGATGATGATAAGGGTTGCAAAAAAAATAGGGCGAGCCACGTGGCTGGTGATTTTTAAAGTATCGTCTATGCTCAGTTCTTGTTCAGGATTTTCTTCACGGTGACGCAAAATGGCTTCCATGACAACGATAGCACCGTCTACAATCACCCCAAAGTCAATGGCACCTAAAGAAAATAAATTCGCGGGCATTTTTGTGGCGTACATGAGAATAAAGATCGAAACTAGGGCCGCGGGGATGGCGACTGTTGTAACCAAAGCACACCGAGGATTGCCTAGAAATAAAATCAGGACAAGACAGACCAGGGTAATTCCTTCAATGACGGTGTGAGAGACTTTATCAATCGTCAATTGCACCAATTGATCACGATCGATATAAGGCACAATTTTGACACCCATGGGCTCTAACTTTTGTTGCAATTGATTGATTTTGTCATGAACGCCTTCTAGAACCTGGGATGCGTTTTCAAGTTTACGCATTTGCACGATGCCTTCTATCGCATCAGGGTTATGGTTTTTGCCGAGGAGGCCTTCGCGCTCTTTATGGCCATATTGTAATCGACCTAGATCGCTTACCAGCATAGGGGTTCCATTGGTTTGGGTGACCACTACCGCGCCGAGTTCTTCGAGAGAGTGAATTTGGCCTAACGCACGGACAATATAGCTTTGTTCTCCACGGGTGATACGCCCGCCACCCGCACTCGCGGTGTTATTGGTGATGGCGTTGATGACATCGCTGAACGCGATGTTGTTGTGTTCCATTTTCATAGGATCGATGGTGAGCTGATATTCCTTGGTTAATCCACCAAAGTTTGCCACATCGGCAATCCCCTGAACTTGTTTTAATTCAGGAATGACTATCCATCGTTGAATTTCAGACAATTCCATCAGATTTTTTGTATCAGATTCTAGGGTATATCGGTAAATCTCGCCTCCGGAACCTGTGAGCGCGCCTAAGGAGGGTTGAATGCCACTTGGCAATTCGGCGTCGTTGATCTGATTTAATACCCTATCTCGAGCCCAGTATTCATTGACGCCTTCTTTAAAGACCAAGGTTATCAAGGATAAGGCAAAGGTACTGCTGGATCGTAAGATGAACAAATCAGGGGTGCTGACCAAGGAGCGTTCTAAAGGAATGGTGATCTGTTTTTCAATTTCCTCAGCAGCCAATCCTGGCACTTGTGTGCTGATGCTGACGGTCACATCGCTTAATTCAGGATAGGCTTCAATGGTCATTTTGGTACAGGCGTAATAGCCATATAGCGCGATGAGAATGGCCGCGCCCCAAAGGATATGTCGACGTTTGACAGAGACTTCGATGAGTCTGTTAATCATTCATCAAAACTCCACCTGAGGTTACCACGCGATCTCCGGTTTTTAACCCTTTTAATATACGGATGTTGCCAACATCTTCCATGCCTAGCACAACGTTTTGCCGAACGAATGTCCAGGGGGTGGTTTCGACAAAGACAGAGGAGGTGTCGTTATTCATGAATAACGCCGAAATAGGAATCATGATTTGATTAGGTTCAGGAATGGCGATGTTCACCGTGGCATACATGTTGGGTTGAAGTTTTCCAAGCGGGTTTGAAAAGACAATACGTGTTTTGTTGCTTCGAGTATCTGGCTCAATGAAGGAGCTGACGAAGCTGATTTTTCCGTGGAGGATCATCTTGGGGTAAGCGGGTAAAACGACATCCACGGGGAGATTGGCAGACACGATGCCCGCCAAGTTTTCTGGGATATTTGCAGTGACCCAAATTGTTGAGATGTTGGAGATGGTCATCAATGGCATCGTGAGATCATTGACATAGGACCCTGTGCCATAATTGATGGCGGTGATTCGGCCTTTTGTTGGTGCCTTGAGGGTTAGTATGGCAAAGCTATTTTTACCTAAGGTTTGTAGTTTTGCAGTTGTTCGTCCCACTTCAGCCAGTGCTTGCGTGTAATTACTGCGTGCAATTTCTATGTCTTTCAAAGAATTAGCACCCACACGATTGACCCTTTGAGCGCGATTTAGGGCTTCGGTGGTCAATTTGAGTAGACTCAGTGCTTTATCATGATCGGCGGTTGCGGTTGCGAGATCTGGGGAGCTTATGGTTGCTAGCACTTGATCTTGTTCCACGTGGTCGCCCAAATGAACTTTGAGTTCGGTTAGGCGACCAGTTAAGGGAGGTAGGATATTGACGATATGGGCAGGATCTGTTTCTACGATGCCAGGGAAGGAGGCAATATGCGGTTTGTTAGAGGATTTGACGATGTTTATTTTCAGTTTTGAACGTAAATGGGAGCCTTCTGGAATAATGATTTTATTCTCTTGATGAATCGAGTTTGGAATTGGGGGTGTGGATTTTCTTAAGCTTGCCAAAGAGATCAGGCCTTTAAATACAACAAAAAGACACAGCGCGCCTAATAAAATACCCAGGATGAGGGCTATGGGTTTTTGTTCTTCGGGTAATTTTTCATATCGAGCCCGAAGGGTCACAATCCATGTGTGGATTATCATGCGTCTAATCCCTTATCAAAGTCCAATTATCAAAGAGATCAGCTTTTTAAGAAAGCACAAACCTCATTTAGGTTGATCAAGGTGACTTCTGGGCTCACTCTTGATTTGTATTCGATGACACGGTTCGCTAAATGGCGTTCGCTGATGACCAATCGGTGGGGTATACCGATGAGATCGGCGTCCGCGAATAAGATCCCGGCTCGCTCTACTCTGTCATCTAACAACACATCAAAGCCGTGGTTTATTAATTTTTGATATAGGGCTTCCGACGCTGATTTTACCTCAGGGTTTCGATGATGATTGAGGGGAATCAAAACGACTTCAAAGGGGGCAATCGCTTGCGGCCAGCAAATGCCTTGCTCGTCATGGTGTTGTTCGATGGCAGCAGCGACCACGCGCGAGACCCCTAATCCATAACAACCCATCATCATGGTTTGTAGGCGTCCTTCTTCGTTTAGCACCTCTGCGTGCATGGCTTTGGCGTATTTATCGCCTAATTGAAACACATGGCCTACTTCTATCCCTCGACATGATTTTAACTTCCCTTGGCCGTCTGGACTGACATCCCCCTCTTTGACGTTTCTGAGATCATAGGCTTCATGATTTGGAGCATCTCGTTCCCAAGACCCGTTGATGACATGTTTATCAGAAACATTCGCACCACAAACAAACGACGTCATGGCGAGGGCATGGTGATCGACAATCACTGGGATTTTGAGAGATACGGGGCCAAGGGAGCCAATGCGGGCGCCTAACGCTTTAAAAATAAGTGACTCGTCAGCAAATTGAAGGGGCGATTTGACGAGGGGGTGTTTGGCTGCTTTGATTTCGTTTAGGACATCATCCCCTTTGAGAACGAGGGCAATCAAGGGATGCTCTTCGCCAGTCACTATCAATGTTTTGACCATTTGGTCTGAACGGATGTTTAAAAAATCTGCTACTTCTTCGATGGTGTTTTTTGAAGGGGTATCCACTTGCTCGAGTGATTCTTGTGAAGGAGCAGTGGCCTTAGGCGGTATCTGACTCGTTGCCTGTTCAATGTTGGCCGCATAGTTTCCTTGGTCACTGTAAAAAATCAAATCTTCACCTGCGTCGGCCAAGACTTGGAATTCATGGGATACAGCCCCACCAATGGCCCCGGTATCGGCTTCTACTGCACGATATTTGAGACCTAAACGGTCAAATATATTGGAATAGGTTTGGTACATGATGTCATATGTTCGTTGCAAGCAGGCTTCGTTTAAGTGGAAGGAGTAGGCATCTTTCATGATGAATTCACGAGCACGCATGACCCCAAATCGCGGCCTGATCTCATCGCGAAATTTGGTTTGAATTTGGTAATAATTGACGGGAAGTTGTTTGTAGGATTGTAGCTCTTGGCGCATCAGATCGGTGATGACTTCTTCATGCGTCGGTCCAAAACAATATTCTCTGCCACCATTGTCTTTCATCTTGAGCAATTGGCCACCAAAAGTACCCCATCGGTCAGTTTCTTGCCACAATTCAGCGGGTTGGACTGCAGGCATGAGCAGCTCCATGGCACCTGAGCGATTCATTTCTTCTCGCACGATGTGCTCGACTTTTCGTAAGACTTTCAAACCCAAAGGAAGCCAGGTGTAGAGGCCGGCACCTAGTTTGCGGATCATCCCTGCTCTCAACATCAATTGGTGTGACACAATTTCTGCATCATGAGGGGTTTCTTTCAGTGTCATAATTGACCCAAGTGAGGCTCTCATCGTTAAGCTCCCTAGAATATTTTTTTTAATTTTTCAGTTAATTGACCTAGATTTTTTGGACCAAGCCGGGCCATAGTTGCTGTGAAATCTTTAAAAAGTACTTCACCTGAGTTGACATCATAAAGAGCACCGACAAGTCCTATCTCTTCCTGGTTTGTCATGTTGCGTAAGATGTCACTTCCTAGATAAATTTCTTGCAAGGTGTTCGCAATATTAAGCTCTGTCACATTGTGCACAAATTCAATGTTGCTGGCTCGCCGATGGGTTGTCGTTTGAGTTTCCGCATCAAGGGCGGGTTGAATTTTTGCAAGTAATTGGGTGATGTGACCTTGTTTAACATCATCACAAGCGGCTTGTATCGCACCACAGCGAGTGTGTCCTAAAATGACAATCAATTTGGCGCCGACCATGTGACAGGCATACTCAATGCTGGCCAGCACATCGTCATTCACGACATTCCCGGCAACGCGTATACAAAAAAGATCACCGAAACTCATGTCAAAAACGGTTTCAACAGGAACTCGAGAATCGATGCACCCTAAGACTACGGCAATGGGGTGCTGTGTGCTGGCTGAATACTGAATGTCCGTTTTGAGGCTTCTGTGAATTTGAGTATCTCTTAAAAATCGGTAGTTGCCCTCTTTTAAAATGTTTAAAGCTTGACTTGGGGTAATGTTCGTTTGCACGTCAAAGGTAGTCACATTGATGAAATCGATATAATTGTGAATATCATATTGGTCTTTAAAGCCTATCAAATTCAGGGAAATTTGTTTATGAGGGGCTTCTTCTTCCTGAAATTCTTTGATGAATTCTACGATTTCTTTGTCAATGTAATCTGAATAACGGGCATCGATGATGAGCTGTGATTACCGGGGAATGGTTTCAAGTTCGGCTATCAAAGACGCTTTGTTTAAGAAGGTGGTTTGTTGCGGGAGAATGAGGCGATTGGTGATGCCATTGGGGTAAATTTCTTGGATGATGTCGAGACGCACTTTACTGTTGGATTTTAGAATATAAAATAAACTGAGCAACAGTCCAATGAGAATACCGGCCAATAAATCGAGGAGAACAATACTTATGACGGTGACGATGAAGGGAATGAAACGCTCGAGGCCTTGGCGAAAAATAGTGAGATAAATCGAGGGCTTGGTTAATTTGTAACCGGTATAGATTAAAATGGTAGCCAAAGAGGACAGCGGAATTTTATTTAATGTTTGTGGAATGATGAGAACTGTGCTCAGGATGAAAAGGCCGTGGAATATGGTTGAACATTTGGTTTTGGCGCCCGTTCGAATATTGACTGACGTGCGAACCACAACCGAGGTGATGGGGATCCCCCCTAAAAAGCCGGCCACCATATTCCCTAAACCTTGAGCGATCAACTCGCGATCCTTTGAACAATATCGTCTTAGTTTATCGAGTTTTTCGCCAGCTTTGACGTTGAGCAAGGTTTCAAGTGAGGCCACAATCGCAAGCAATAGGGCATAAAAATAGACTTTAGGGTTGGTCCAGGCCGTCCAGGTTGGACTTGGCATTTGAGCATAAAAATCACTGATGTTTTTGTGTTCTGGTATGTTTACCAATTGCGGACTGTTTTGGATGAGAGGGGAGTCCGTCACGATGAAGAATTCATTGAGGCTGATCCCAAGAAGCACCACCACAATTGGGCCTGGGATGAGTTTTATCCATTTGAGCGTACTTTTATCAAAGGTCACGAGGATGATGAAGGATATGAGTGAAAGTAACATAGCCCCTGGATTAAGATGTTGAGATAGCTCATATAAAGGACTTAAGCTCAAGCCCTCATCGATGTCTAGTAAATGCATTTTGAGTTCAGCGAGACTTGAAGAGAGGGTGAATGCCAGGGGAATTTGCTTGATGATGAGCAAAAGACCAATGGCACAGAGTAAGCCTTGAACCACATTAGACGGGATGTAGTCGGCAACAAAACCTGCACGTAGTCGACCAACGATAATTTGTATCACGCCTGCAAGCAGTAGGGCGAGTAAGAAGGTGTTGAAGTCGCCTAGCTCGGTAATGGCCCCAAGCACCACAGCGGCCATACCTGCTGCAGGGCCACTCACACTGACAGAGGAGCCACTGATGATGCCTACAATGATGCCTCCAATGATACCGCTTAAAATGCCTGAGAAAAGTGGGGCGCCAGAAGCAAGAGCAGTTCCTAAGCATAAAGGAATGGCCACAAAAAACACAACAAGAGCACTGATAGCATCAAATTTGAACGAACTTTGTTGATAGGTACGCCATTGGCGAAAAAGATCAGTCATCTATCATCTCCTCTGGGGAAAAGGCGATCTCTTCTTGATTCGCGTTTTGACTTAAAAGTTCTTTTTCTAGGGTTCGAAAGTGCCACAAATCTTGGTCCATTAATTGGCTGGGTTTGACGCTTTGTAGCGCGTGTAGCAGGTTGCTGGGTATTTTTGGGTTTTCTTGGGCCAATTGATCGATCCATTTTCCAACGCGGATTCTTGCCAGATCATCTTGCGATCCGCAAAGGGTGCAAGGGATGATTGGAAATTGTTGCTCCTCCGCATAAGTGATGATATCACGCTCTTGCACATAACACATCGGTCGAATCAAAATGTGCTTTTTGTTGTCACTGAGTAGTTTGGGAGGCATGGAACGGACTGCGCCATTATAAAGCATCGACATCATGAGGGTTCTGATCAAATCATCGCGATGATGGCCGAGGGCAATTTTATTAAAACCGTGTTCTTCAGCGTAGCGATAAATGATACCCCGCCGAAGTCTTGAGCAAAGGCTGCAATAGGTTTTACCTTCTGGGATTTTTTCTTTGACAATGCTGTAGGTGTCTCGCGTTAAAATTTCATGAGCAATGGATCGGGAGCTGAGCCATTGTTTTAGTGCTGAATCATCCCAGCCAGGTTGTGCTTGATCAAGCGTAAACGCAAAAATTTCGAAGGCATTGTTTGATCGAAGTCGAAGTGCGGCCAATAGACAAAGGAGTGTGAAAGAGTCTTTTCCACCGGATAAACAAACCATGACGCGATCCCCACGTTGAATCATGTTGAAATCGGCGATGCCTTTGCCCGTATAGTGTAATAATTTTTTTTCAATTGCCGACGGAGGCTTAGTCATCTTTTTAACCTTGGGTTGGGTTGGGGTAGCGGGCCGTTGAGTCGTGTTGTCGCGAGCCATGAATTCACCTCTTCCAAATCATTGACATTTAAAGATCCAGCCAGATATTTTAAATGAAGTATGGCATTGATGAAACCATATTGATCAGAGGCGAGTTGTTCTTGAGCTTCAAAGAGCTTTTGTTGCGCATTGACGACATCCACCATGGTTCGAGTACCCGCTTGAAATTGGGCCCAGGTGCTGTCGAGAGAATTTTGTTGGGAGATATTGGTTTGTCGGTCGGCTTTGATTTTACTGATGCCTTCCATGATGGTATTAAAAGCGATGTGGCTGTTGACGACCACATCTCGGTATGTCTGCTCTAGCTGTTCACTTGCCGTTTGAAAATTATATTGGGCTTGACGAGTATTCGCTTGGACCAAACCCCCTTGAATGATGGGAAAGTTAACCGCAAGGGCCACTGAGGATATGGTCTGATTGGTTGGTACAAAGAAGTTACTGTTTCCGCCCCCATAATTGTTGGTTTGCGCGCTGGTGCCTTGAAGTGCAAGCGTTGGCCAGCTGCCTGACGATTGCACTTTGATGTTTTCTCGTGCTGCTTGCAAATTATATCTGGCTGCAAATAAATTGTAATTTTGTTTGAGGCTTGTGGCTTCCCATTCTTCAACACGTAAAGGCTCAGGTTTGATGAGGGGAATGGTACCATTTCGTAATGGAGCCACATGGTCATAGACGTGATTGGTCAGTTTACGTAAATTTTCGTTTTGGTTGACTTGTTGATTTTGTGCGGTGATCACCTCAGCGATGGATCGGTCGTAAGCGGCTTGTGCTTCATAGACCGAGGTGATGGTATCAATCCCCACATTGAATCTTTGCTGTGCTTGTTCTAGTTGTTTTTGATTGGCGCGTTTTTTAGCTTCGGCAAAGTTCAAGGTATCTCTGGAGAACAGAACATCAAAATAGGCTTTCGCCGTACGTAGAATCAAGTCTTGAGCTGCATTATTAAAGGTGGCATGAGCCGCTTTGACTGAGGCTTTGGCTTGTTGAACGAGGGCCCAGGAGTTGTAATTGAAAATGGCTTGAGAAGCATTTACCCTCCATAGATTGGTGTTATAGGTTTGTGTGCCATTTAAGCCATCGACGCCTGGAACGTCCACGTTAAAGGCATTACGGCTGACGGATCCCCCTAGTGTTAATTGCGGCAGAAGTGCGGCTTGTGCTTGTGGGATGGCTTCGGCGTTAGACATGAAAGTGCTGTAAGCGCCTTTGAAAGCAGGATCACTGTCTAGCGCTTGGTGGTAAATATCCATCAGATCGGCAGAAATGGCCTTTGGGAGGATGATCATAGCTAGGATGAATGCTTCTAAATAACTTGTTTTCTTCATTCTGATCCTAGAATACAAAATCGTTGGGTTTTAATGCATCGATGAGAGGTGGGATATTGGTTTCAAAGATGATGTCATATTGCCATTGCCCCTGGTGATTTAGATGATGGATTTGCCCTTGCATGGCAGACTTTCGACCGATAATGGCAAAAAGCTTGCCACCGGGAAGCACCTGAAGGCGGTGATCGTCTGTGAGGGCTTCAATGCCCCCGGTGAGGACGATGGCATCGTAAGGGGCTTGGTCCACCCATCCTCTGCTAGCATCACCTGTCAGCAACTCAACATTCTTGCATTGAAATTTGGCTAATTGGGTGCTTGCATTGGCGTGAAAATCGGCAAAATAATCAATGCTTATCACTTTTTTACAGAGTCGACTGAGGAGCGCTGTTAAGAAACCAGTGCCCGTGCCTACTTCGAGCACCACCTCATGACCTTTGAGCCCTAATGCTTGTAAGCAACTGGCTTCTTCAAGCGGGGTCATCATGCGTTGGTGATGAGGCAATTCGATTTGTAAGTCTGCATAAGCAAATGACTTGAATTTCGACGGTACAAAATCTTCGCGGGGGATATCATGGTATAATCCCAAGATAGTTTCATTAAGAACCTCGCCCGTACGGAGTTGTTGTGTGATCATATTGATGCGCGCGATGTGGCTTTCCATAACATGTCCTAAGAATGGCGTTCAAATAAAATGTCGGAGGGATTTTAGCAAGAAATAGGGAAAGGTGCGATTCTTTCTTAGGGTAATGCAAAATTCTTTCATAGTGAAGAGGTGTAAGATTTGTTATCATCTCGACTTTTGATCTAAAATGCTAAGGATCTCGCTATGAATCATCGTTTCATTGAATTTTTGCAACACGAGTTGGCTGAAGTCAAAAATGAGGGTTTGTATAAATCGGAACGCGTTATTTCAAGTCAACAGCAGGCTGTGATTGAAGTGGGCGGGCAAGAGGTTATTAATCTTTGTGCTAATAATTACTTAGGGTTGGCAAATCATCCAGAAGTGATTGCCGCAAGCCTTCGTGGGCTGTCTCAAGATGGCTATGGCATGGCCTCGGTTCGTTTTATTTGTGGCACACACGCCTCCCACAAGGTGCTTGAGCGGAAAATCAGTGATTTTTTGGGGATGGAAGACAGCATTCTGTACTCTTCCTGCTTTGATGCGAATGGTGGATTATTTGAAGCCCTCTTGGGGAGTGAGGATGCCATCATCAGTGACGCTCTTAATCACGCGAGCATCATCGATGGTGTGAGATTGTGTAAGGCCCAACGTTTTCGATACGCCAACAATGATATGAAAGATTTGGAGACACAATTAAAAGCGACCTCCTCGGCGCGCTTTCGTATGATTGCGACGGATGGGGTGTTTTCAATGGATGGCATCTTGGCTAATTTGCCAGAGATCTGTGCTCTTGCTGAGAAATATGATGCCTTGGTGATGGTGGATGATTCGCATGCCGTGGGTTTTATGGGTGAAACAGGGCGAGGGACGCCCGAGCATTTTGGGGTCTCAGATCACATTGATATTTTGACGGGGACGTTAGGCAAAGCCCTGGGAGGCGCTTCAGGGGGCTATACGGCAGCCAATCGTGTTATCATTGATTGGCTGCGACAACGATCTAGACCTTATTTGTTTTCGAACACCTTAGCCCCGGTGATTGCAGAGACCTCCATCGCTGTTCTTGATCTTTTAGAACATCATCGAGATTTGCTTAAAAAACTCAAACACAACACCGCGTATTTTCGAGAGGGATTAACCTATTTGGGGTTTGAACTTATTCCTGGGGAGCATCCCATCATTCCAGTGATGTTGGGTGATGCAAGTTTGGCGTTAAAGATGTCGGAGCGGTTGCTAGCACAAGGAATTTATGTGATTGGGTTTTCATTTCCTGTGGTGCCTCGCGGCAAAGCTCGTATACGTACACAAGTGTCCGCGGCTCATGAGGTGCCTCATTTGGACAAAGCCTTGGCAGCTTTTGCAAAAGTGGGCAAAGAATTGGAGATTATTTAAATGAAAGCATTGGTGAAAGCGAGGCGCGAACCTGGCATTTGGATGGAAGACGTCAACATGCCGACATGTGGTGTGAATGATGTGTTGATTCAAATCAAAAAAACAGCGATTTGCGGTACAGATATTCATATTTACACCTGGGATGACTGGGCAAAAGCTACCATTCCTGTGCCGATGACCGTTGGCCATGAATTTTTCGGTGACATTGTTGAAGTCGGTCGTGAGGTCACAGGTTTTCAGGTGGGGCAACGGGTTTCGGGTGAAGGACACATCACATGTGGCTTGTGTCGAAATTGTCGTGCAGGTAAACGGCATTTATGCCGCAATACGTTGGGTGTGGGCGTGAATCGTCCGGGATGTTTTGCAGAATTTCTATCAATGCCTGCGAGCAATGTGATTCATATCCCAGAGAATATCAGTGAAGACGAAGCGTCCATTATGGATCCCTTTGGTAATGCCACTCATTGTGCACTGGCGTTTGATGTGGTTGGGGAAGATGTCTTAATCACGGGCGCAGGTCCGATAGGGATCATGGCTGTGGCCATTTTGCGTCATATTGGCGCACGACATGTGGTGATTACAGATGTCAATGAATATCGCTTGGAATTGGCTCGCAAGATGGGCGCAACACGCGCCGTTGATGTTAAAACGCAATCAATTAAAGAGGTGATGTCGGAGCTTTCTATGACGGAAGGATTTGATGTTGGATTGGAAATGTCTGGCCACCCTATGGCGCTGAATGACATGGTGTCTGTGATGAATCATGGTGGACATATAGCACTTCTCGGTATCCCGCCAGAAAAAACGGCCATTAATTGGCAGCATGTGATTTTTAAAGGGCTTGTGATCAAGGGCATTTACGGTCGAGAGATGTTTGAAACTTGGTATAAAATGATAGCTATGTTACAGAGTGGACTAGATTTATCGCCGGTGATGACGCATCACTTTCCAGTGGACGATTATCAACAAGCGTTTGAACTGATGGCCTCAGGTCAATCAGGTAAAGTGATTTTAGATTGGAGTAAATAGGTATGGCACAATATATTTTTACAATGAATCGTGTGTCCAAGATCGTTGAAAATCAACGTTTCATTTTAAAAAACATTTCTTTGAGTTTTTTGCCGGGTGCCAAAATTGGTGTTCTGGGCGTGAATGGATCAGGGAAATCGACGCTGCTAAAAATCATGGCGGGGGTGGATCAACAATTCGAAGGGGAGGCTCGGGCGCAACCGGGAATTAAAATTGGATATTTGGCGCAAGAACCCGATATTGATCCTAACAAAACCGTACGTGAAGTCGTGGAAGAAGCTGTTGCTGAAATGAAGGCCAAATTAGCCAAATTTGATGAGATCAGCATGCGTTTTTCAGAACCCATGTCAGATGCTGAAATGAATCAATTACTCGTTGAACAAGGGGACTTGCAACATGAGATTGAAACTCATGGTGGCTGGGATTTGTCGCGAACTTTAGATATTGCTGCAGATGCGCTTCGCCTACCTGATTGGGACATGTTGATCAGTGTGTTATCTGGGGGAGAGCGTCGACGGGTGGCTTTGTGTCGTCTTTTGCTTTCAAGCCCTGATATGTTGTTGCTAGATGAGCCGACGAACCATTTGGATGCGGAGAGTGTGGCGTGGCTTGAACAATATTTAGAAGATTTTCCAGGGACTGTGGTTGCTATCACGCATGATAGGTATTTTCTTGATAATGCGGCTGAATGGATTTTAGAGCTAGATAGGGGAGAGGGGATCCCCTACAAAGGCAATTACACGGCCTGGCTTGAGCAAAAAAATGAGCGTTTAGAGCGTGAACAAAGACAAGAAGATTCTTATCGCCGAGCGATATCAGCGGAACTGGAATGGGTGCGAGCATCCCCCAAAGGTCGGCATGCGAAGAACAAGGCTCGGTTGGCTCGATTTGAGGAAATGAATTCTAAAGAGTTTCAAAAACGCAATGAAACCAATGAGTTGTATATCCCACCAGGTGAGCGATTGGGTGATTTGGTGCTTGAGGGGATAGCGCTTCGCAAAGGTTTTGCAGGCCGATTGTTGATGGATGATTTGAATTTTCGTCTACCTAAGGGAGGGGTGCTTGGCATCATTGGTCCGAATGGGGCTGGAAAATCTACTTTCTTGAAAATGCTCACCCAACAGGAAACACCGGATGCTGGTGAAATCAGATTAGGGGAGACGGTGTCGCTTGCTTATGTGGATCAAATGCGTGATGAGTTGGATGGGAACAAAACGGTTTGGGAAGAAATTTCAGATGGACATGATCTGATGCAAGTTGGCTCTTTTCAAATGCCATCGCGAGCCTATGTCGGCCGTTTTAATTTTAAAGGAACAGATCAACAAAAGAAGATGTCGCAGTTGTCTGGTGGTGAGCGTAATCGGGTTCATCTTGCGAAATTGTTGAAAAGAGGCGCAAATGTCTTGTTACTTGACGAGCCCAGCAATGATTTAGATGTGGCAACATTGCGTGCATTGGAGGAGGCGCTCTTAAACTTTCCAGGTTCTGCCATTGTGGTTTCGCATGATCGGTGGTTTTTAGATAGAATATGCACCCATCTGATGGCCTTTGAGGGCAATTCGGAAGTGGTGTTCATTGAAGGCAATTACAGTGATTATGAGGAAGATAGAAAGCGACGGTTGGGCGATAAAGCAAATTGCCCCTCTAGGATCAAATATCGTCGTTTATAAATCTCAAAATTCACAATTCGTAGAGGATTTTTACAAATGGTTCGAGTGTGGTTTCTGGTGGTGTTGTGTTTTGGGTTGGCAACTTGTATGGAGGTTGATCCTTCAACCTTGGTGACGGATGATGCTGGTGTGGTTCATAGGACCATTCCTTATTTAAAAGATACTCGCGGGAGGGATCATTTTCCAGAGCAAATACCGGCCCCAGGGAGTAAGCAATTCATTTTTGATCCCAAAGCCGCTTCATGGGCTGCTTATGATGCCGAGGGGAAGCGAGTGATGACCGGTAGCGCATCTGGCGGTAAAGACTTTTGTGAAGACGTCGGTAAACCTTGTCGAACGGTCACGGGAGTGTTTCGAGTTTACAACAAGCGTGGGCTTGAATGTAAATCAGGAGAATATCCCGTAGAAACAACGGGTGGGGCTAAAATGCCCTATTGCATGTATTTTTACCGAGGATTCACCGTTCACGCGGCCTATGAAGTCCCTCCGTATAATTCCAGCCACGGGTGCGTTCGAGTATGGCCCAGTGCTGCAAAGTGGCTCAATGAAGAGTTCATGACGCTTGGCACGAAGGTGACCGTGTTGTCATATGATGATGAAGATGGGGATGGGGATCCTATTGATTAAAATCTACAGCTTCTAAAGATTTTGCGTGGCAGGTTGTAAAGACTGCCAGCATTCTGCATAGGCGTGTTGAAAGGAGGGATCATGAATCGCATCCTCCGCGATTTGCCATGGAGCGCGTGCTTCAAACATGAACGCTAACGTGTTGTCGTAATACTCTGGGGTGAGTGTTCGGTTGATTTCTTTTTGATATGTTTGCGCATCAGGGCCGTGCGGAATCATACCATTGTGGATGCTGATCCCTCCAATTAAAAAACCGTCTTGTTTCGCGTCATAGGTGCCCTTTAGCAAACCCATGAGCTCACTCATGACATTACGGTGGAAATAGGGCGGTCTGAACGTGTGCTCTGCGACCATCCAGCGCGGTGGAAAGACAACAAAATCAAGATGCCCCACGCCACGGGTATCGCTTTCGGACGTTAAAACTGTGAAAATAGAGGGATCAGGATGGTCAAAGCTTGTGGTATTGAAGGCATTAAAAAGCGAAAGATCATAGGAGTAAGGCGCATAATTGCCATGCCATGCCACCACATTCAGGGGTGAATGAGAGCTATCGGCTACCCACCAGTGTTGTTGGGATTTACAAATCAATTGAACCTGTTGTGTTGTTTCAAAGGCTGCCTTTGGGTAGAGGAAATGACGAGGGTTGGCGAGACCATTGGCCCCAAGCGTACCTAATTCTGGGAGAGCTAAAGGCACGCCCCCATTTTCACAGAGATACCCCGCTACAAAATCCGTCAATAGGTCTACACGGAAGTGAACCCCTCGTGGAATGAGCGCTATTTGACCTGGTGCTACGTCAAGACGACCAAACTCAGTGGTTAAGGCCATTGTTCCTGCATAGGGGACAAACAGCATTTCACCGTCGTGGTTGCTCATGTAACGGTTTTCCATCGAGGTGTTGCACTGGTAACGGTAGGCATTTAAGCGCTCACTACCGGCCATCAAACGCAAGCCATCGATAAAGTCTGTTTTTTTCTTAACAGGGATGAGTGGAGACCAACGCATGGGGTTGGGTGCTTGCACCGGGGCAAATGCTTGGTTGATCTCGTGTGGGTATGGCACATAGGGTCTGTGTACCACTGAAGGTAGCGTACGGTAAAGCCAGCTGCGGAGGTTTTGGTGTCGTGCGCGTGTGAAGGCACTGCCGCTGAGTTGTTCGGCATAAAGCCCAAAGGGACATTGTTGCGGTGAGTTTTGATCCATGGGCAAAGCCCCAGAAAGGGCTTCACTCATGTGATGGTTTCCAAATCCTATTAAATACACTGTATTCTTCTTATCGTTCTATGGTTGATTAGCCCCTGAAGGTTGCGTCTGGCTTGCAGGGATTGGTTTTTGATCTTGCGTTGGTTCTGGAGTAGAAGGCTGAGCCCCAGCCTGGGAGTTCCCCATGGATGCTCCGCTTGAGGCTCCTGTGGTGGCTCCGTTTGAGCTTCCAGTAGAAGGCTCACTGCTGGTAGACGTGGGTCCCCCATTTGGTGATTGTGATGCACCCCCTGTTTGGCGCGGAGAGGCTATCATTTGCATGATGCCGAGGTCACCAGACATTTTTCGTCCGATGAGTAAGTCTACTGTTAACAGTTGAGTTAATTTTTCTTTGTCATTTTGATAAACCACTTGTAGCGGAACACTCACTTTCCACTGGTTGTCTTTGACCGGATTGATGTTGAGCTCGCCGTCCACTTGGCTGCTTACTGTTAAGTGTTGTGATTTGATGGCTTTGATGTTGCCAGATTTTTCCAGAGCATCATTAAAGCCCTGCCAACCTTGATCGGTATAACATGTCTTGAGGTCATTTAAAGACGCGTCAAGGGTGGTCGAATCGAAGTTGAAGGATTGTACGGCCGCATTTCCTGCCCAAGTTGAAATGACTGAGGTTTCAACGTGCGCTGTTTGTGCGGGAATCGTGTATTTACAATCGATCGATTGTGGGGTTGCAGGTGTGGTGGTGACCGATGGCGTTGCAGGTTGTGCTAAGGTTGGGGTGGGTAGCGTGCTGGTGGGTGTTTTGCCGAGCATTGCCGGGTTATCTGCATGCGTTGTGGAGGATAACAGAGCCAAAAGGGTCGTAGATAACAGTGTTTTGTTCATCAGTTTAGTCCTTTAAATTTAATAATTCCGCGATGATCCCTGCCGCCAGGCGTGCTGTTTTTTGCTCATGGTCCAGCGGGGGTGAAAGTTCTGCAATATCAATACATACCACTTTGCCAGTTTGTACGATATATTTCAACAGGGGCAGTGTTTGCCAAGGAACAAGTCCCAGAGGTTGTGGTGCGCTGACCCCTGGTGCAAAACATTCAGCAAAGACATCGAGACAAATGGATAAATAAATTTGGTCGTGATTTTTTATAAAATGATCCAAAAAAACCGTTTGCTGGGCGAGCGTTTGGGTATGGATGTCCTCGGCGGTTAAATAGCTTATGTTCCATTCTTTGGCAGAGTGCCACAAGCTGCTGGTGTTTGCGAGAGGTTGTATCCCGAGACAGCAATACTCAAAAGGCAGGTTTTTGCGGTCCCTGTGATGTTTGATTTGCCAGAACGGGGAGCCTGAGGTCCCTAAGCGCCCGTCGTATAATGGGCGGATGTCAAAATGTGCATCGAAGTTGATGATCCCAAGGTTTGGGTAATATGAGGAAATTCCCAGGTAATGAGCCCAGGCTAACTCATGCCCCCCTCCAAAGGCTATCGTTTTTAATCCTTGCGAGTGGCAGTCACTGATGAGGCGTGCAAACTGCTGCTGTGCTGCCTCCAAGTCACCATCATCACAAACGATGTTGCCAATATCGAGAAAGGGTGTGTTTCGGTGGCAGGCTAATTTGGCAAGCTGTTCACGCAATTTGTCAGGTCCTCCAAAAGCCCCCACACGCCCCTCATTACGTCGTATGCCTTCGTCACAACAAAATCCAACAAGTACGGGGATGTCTAACCCCTGAAGCGAGAAAGTTCGAATGTCCTCACACAGCACATGTTGAAAAAAACGCTCCATGGGCAGACTGTCTAGTCTTCCCTGCCACAAGGCTTTGTTGGTGATGTCATAATTAAGAAGGTCTGGTAACATGAGTTCCTGAATGTCACAAGGGGGTTCTATGAATTATTGGGTGATTGATGGGTGATGTCAACAGCCAGTCTCACCTCTTTGTCAATATATACGCACAACAACTCAATGAAGGATAAGCCTTGTTTCATTCTGGGTTTTTACGTCTTTTTGGTGACACGGTCTTCATTGATAAATTCTATTTTTTTGCGGTAGCACTTTTAGAAATCATGGCTTTTTTGTTGATTCGGCGGCAAAGCAATTGGCGGTTTCGACGCTTTATGCGAGTTTTTTTAGTAGTGACGCACGCTTTAATCTTCATGAGGTGGCCCGTGCGCCGCGGCGCGATCCTTAGTCATTTTAGTGATATACTCCTCACCCATAAACAAAGACTGAAGGGGTAGGCGTGTTTGTTGTGACTGGTGGGGGAAGTGGACTTGGAAAAGCCTTGGCGTATGCTTTAGCGGATCGCCAGCACTCGGTCATCATCGTGGGTCGTCGTGAGCAAGCAATGTCCGAGGTGGCTGCTTATTCATCTCACATTTCATTGATTTCCGCAGATGTTTCGACCCATGAGGGGCGTGACATCTTGTGCTCTCGTTTAAGAAAATATGAACGGATTTCAGGGCTTGTGCATAACGCGGGGATCATTGATCCTATTGCGCCTTTGAGCACCTTGGATGAAAAGGCTTGGCGGCAAGCGATCTCAACGAACCTCGATGCACCTCTCTTTTTAAATCAAGGCTTAAACAGTCAATTGATCAATGGGCGTGTTCTCCATATGGGCTCAGGGGCTGCCTACTTTCCTGTGGTAGGGTGGTCTGCTTATTGTGTCTCCAAAGCGGCACTTTCGATGCTCACTCGCTGCTGGCAACTAGAGTGTACAGATGTCTCGTTTGCCAGTGTGATGCCCGGCATCATTGATACCCCTATGCAAAAAGCCATTCGTGAATCCACTGGGATGGATGTTGAAAAACAACAGTTTTTCAAAGGTCTCCATGAAGACAAACGATTGCTCACGCCTGAAACCGTCGCCTCTTTTTTATGTTGGTTGTTGTTGGATTTGGATAAGACAACCTACGCATCAAAAGAGTGGGATATCTATGACACCACTCATCATGAGGCGTGGTTGAAGCCACCTCATGAGGTCCCTCATTGGGAGTGATCCGCATGAAATCTCTACTTATCAATGCCACCATCATCAATCAAATCGGTTGGAACAGACAGCCCAGGCGATCGCTAGTGCAGAATTGTGTTATCATTTCGGCTCGTCGGTTCCCCATGAGGTGATGATGAACGGACTATGGTGCAAAGATTCAAAAGGCGTCTTCTCTCATGAGTGAAAAAGTGACAGACATGGCAGAACTCACGGTTCGCAGTATTCTATTGGCGATTATTTTGGCTGTCGTTTTGGCCATGTCCAATGCATTTATGGCACTGAAATTGGGCATTTTGACCTCAGCCTCGATCCCAGCCGCTATCCTTTCCATGGGCATCTTGCGCCTATTTAAAAATCCCACCATCCTTGAAAACAATGCAGTACAAACCGCAGCGTCTGCAGGGGAGGCCGTGGCTGGAGGTATTGTTTATACTATTCCCGCATTGATCATTATTGAATATTGGCATGGATTTGATTATTGGACCAATTTTTTCATTGCGGTGAGTGGTGGAATCCTTGGCGTGCTATTTTCCATTCCTCTTCGGCGTGTGCTGGTGAATGAGCCGATGCTCAAATTTCCTGAGGGCCAAGCGATTGCAGAGGTGTTGAAAGGATCGGTTGAAAAAGAAGGGATCCGAGACATTGTGATAGGCGGCGCAATCGGTGCCCTCTTGGAGCTCTTCCAGCTGGGTTTTAAACTCATTGCCAGCCAATGGAGTTATTGGTTTGTGGCACGTAAGACTTTGTTCGGATTTGGGTTTGGGTTTTCAGCGACCATGGTGGGGGCGGGTTATCTGGTTGGTGTTGACATGGCTTTGAGCATCTTGTTAGGGGCAACCATCGCCTGGATATTTGCATTGCCTGTGGTGAGCCAATGTTATCCAGAATTTATGCTGCATTCATCAGCACAAGAGGCCGTTGTGTCATTGTGGAACAGTGAGATGCGATATCTTGGGATTGGCGCTATGTTATGCGCAGGCCTTTGGACGTTCATCAAACTCATCAAACCCTTGCAGAAAAGTATGCGGGTGTCTTTTCACGCTTTTATTGCAAAAAATAATACGAGCATTCAATTGCCTCGCACCGACAAAGATATTCCTATGCCCTATATTATCATTGGGATATTGATGATCTCTGCGGTGCTGTTTGTCTTTTTTCAAGCGATTCTTCCCTTGAAAATGGCGGGGTTGGATGGTCATTTTTCTCCGAGCTTGATTTTTGGAATAGTGTTGTATGTGCTCATCATTGGGTTCTTATTCTCTGTTATCACCGCTTATTTCTCAGGCATGGTCGGTGTGACCGCAAGCCCCGGGAGTTCGATTGTGATTGCAGGGATATTGTTTGCGGCCTGGCTTTTGCTTTGTGTTATCAATTCAGTGGTACCTTTGCCACTCACTCAAGGGCAAATCAAGGCTGCAGAGGCCATCACCATTGTGATTGGCTCAGTGGTTACAGGAATTGCCGCTATTGCTAATGACAACACGCAAGATTTGAAGGTGGGTCAGTTGGTGGGGGCCACTCCTTGGAAGCAGCAGCTGATGCTATTGATGGGGGTGGTGGTGTCTGCTCTTGTGATACCGCCAGTCATGCAATTGCTGTTCAATGTGTATGGGATTGCTGGTGTCATGCCACATGAAGGTATGGATGTGGGGCAATCTTTGCCAGCACCAACGGCCGCCCTCTTGGCCGCAGTAACTGAGGCTGTGTTTCAACATAGCTTGCCGTGGTTGATGATGTTGATGGGGGCTGGGATTATTTTAACAGTCCTATTTTGTTATCAAGCGCTTAAGTTACAGCGCTTCTTGCAACTCTCTATTTTAGGGGTAGCTATCGGTATGTATTTGCCTCTTTCCTCCTCATTTCCCTTGTTTTTAGGGGGGATTATTTCACAATATGTGGTTTGGCGTTTGCGTCAACAGGAAAAAAATGAGCTCAAAGTGCGCCAGCAGAAGCAAGTCGGTACCTTGATAGCCTGTGGGTTGGTAGCGGGCTCGGCACTGATGGATGTGTTACTGGCCATCCCCTTTTCTCTTCTTCACAGTTCGGATGCCCTGCAAATCTCCGGGGCTGGGTGGCAACCGTACGGTGTCGTGTTAAGCATTGTCTCTATCTTAACGCTGGCCGGCTGGATAAAGCATCGTGTCTGTCATTCATAAGGCCAAAATAGTGGTTTGGTGATGTAGCAACTTGTTCTTAGTCAATTGTGCTTGAGCCAATTTCCCGCGTTCTTTTTGGATGATGTCTTGGGGGGCTTTTTCTGTAAAAACGCTGTTATTGAGCTTGCTTTCCATGAAGCTTATCTCTTTCTCAAGTTTAGTGAGCTCTTTTTCGAGCCGTGCTAATTCAGCTTGTTTGTCGATTAGGTCGGCCATTGGGATCAATAATTCTATGTCCCCAACGACTGCCGAAGCTGAGACGGGAACCCCGTCTTTTGGATCTAGACAATGAACTTTGGTCAACTTACAAAGGGTCATGAACAAAGGCGTATATTTCTCAACAAGAATTAGGCTGTTTACAGCCACATTTTTCAAAAGAAGGGGGATGCGTTTTGATGGGTTAATGGACATTTCACTGCGAATGGTGCGAATGGATTGTACCATTTGTTTCACCCATTCCATCTCAGCTTCAATGACTTCATCTACCCAGGTGTCATCGACTTCGGGGTAGGGAGCGTGCATGATAGATTCATTGTTATCGTTAGGGCCTTGAAACATTCTCAACCAAATGTTTTCTGTGATGAAGGGAATTAAGGGGTGTAGTAGTTTGAGGATATTTTCAAGCACAAGAATCAAAGTGTGACGCGTGCCGCGTTTCATGGCGCTTAGTGCATTTCGGTCGTAAAGCACGGGTTTTGCTAACTCGAGGTACCAATCGCAGTACTCATACCATACAAACTCGTACAAAACCTGCGCCAGTAAATCAAAACGGGTGCCTGCGAAGTGTTGATGGCATAGGGCAATGGTTCGTTGTAAGCGAGAGCCAATCCATTTATCTGCCGGGCTGTATTGAAACGCACCATCACCAAAATCAATGCTTTCTTCAGAGGTGCTCATGAGAACAAAACGAGCAGCATTCCATAATTTATTACAAAAGTGACGGTACCCTTCCACACGATTCATATCAAAGCGTACGGTTCGTGCATGGGAGGCGAGGGCGCAGTAGGTGAACCGTAGAGCGTCAGTGCCATAGGCGGCAATACCTTCTGAAAAGTCTTTACGGGTGTCTTTTTCAACTTTATCACGTATCGAATGCAACACCAAATCTTTGGTTCGTTTTTGCACCAAGTCATGGAGTGTAATGCCGTCTATGATGTCGATGGGATCTAGCACATTTCCTTTTGACTTGGACATTTTTTTGCCTTCATTGTCACAAATCAAACCCGTGATGATCACTTGTTTGAAAGGGATTTTCCCGGTAAATTTCAGGCCCATCATGATCATGCGTGCAACCCAAAAAAAGATGATGTCAAAGCCGGTAACCAATACGGAGGTGGGGTAAAATTCTTCAAGTTCTGGCGTTCTGTCGGGCCATCCTAGGGTTGTGAAGGGCCAGAGTGCTGAAGAAAACCAGGTGTCTAGGACATCTTCATCTTGCATCAAGGGCATATCTTTGTCTAATTTATGTTTGAATCTCACGTCATTTTCGCTATATCCGACATACACATGACCTTCAACATCATACCAAGCAGGGATTCGATGACCCCACCAAAGTTGGCGACTGATACACCAATCTTCGATGTGTTCCATCCACTGAAAGTACGTTTTACTCCAGTTTTCAGGAACAAACTGGATGTCACCCTTTTTGACAGCGTCGATGGCGGGTTGTGCAAGAGGTTTGGTTTTGACATACCATTGGTCAGTGAGGAGGGGCTCAATGATCACGTTGGATTTTTCTCCTCGTGGCACCTTGAGTCGGTGGGGTTCTGTCTTGACCAGTAAGCCTGCACTATCTAATGCTTTGATGATTTCGGCGCGTGCGACAAATCGGTCCATACCTTGATATTTGACGGGTGCGTTTTTGTTGATTTCGCCTTTTTTGTTCAAGATATTGATTTGAGGTAAGTCGTGACGTTTGCCGACTTCGTAGTCATTAAAATCATGTGCGGGTGTGATTTTGACGCAGCCACTGCCAAATTCAGGTTGGACATAGGTGTCTGCAATGATGGGGATCAAGCGGTTGCATAAAGGCAAGCGGGCTTTTTTACCGATCAGATGTTGATATCTTGGGTCGTCTGGATGAACGGCGACCGCTGCATCGCCCAACAATGTTTCTGGACGTGTTGTGGCAATCACTACGGAGAGATCAGAGTCTGCGAGCATATATCGGATGTGCCAGAGAAAACCGTCTTCTTCTTCAGAGATGACCTCTAAATCAGAAATCGCCGTTCCCAATTTGGGATCCCAATTCACCAATCGTGTGCCGCGATAGATAAGTCCTTCCTCAAACAATTGGACAAAAACTTTTTGAACAGCTGCGGATAACCCCTCATCCATCGTAAATCGTTCACGAGACCAGGTCGCTGATGCCCCCATGCGCCGCATTTGTTGAGTAATTTCCCCGCCAGAGTGATCTTTCCAGGACCAAACGCGTTTTAAAAAAGCATCTCGAGTCATGTGTTTACGGGATAAGCCTTCTTTTTCAAGTTGGCCTTCTACCACTAGTTGTGTAGAAATCCCCGCATGATCAGTCCCTGGCTGCCATAAAGTCCGCTCACCTTTCATGCGATGATAGCGAACCAAGGCATCCATCAAGGTCAGTTGAAAACCATGTCCCATATGTAAACTACCCGTGACATTCGGCGGTGGAAGCATGATGCAAAAGGGTTTTCCCAAACCGGTAGGTTCAAAATGGTGTTGGCTTTCCCATTGTTGATAACAAACTTTTTCAATGGTTTCTGGGGCATATGTTTTGTCCATGGTTTAACCTATCCGGATGAAAGTCGCGAATTTTACCATATTCGTTTGGACATTTGACAAGTCTTGATGAAAAAAGCACTGACAAAATAAAGAGGGATGCATTGATCCCATGTGCTTTAGCCTTTATGATGATTTTCAACATCAATTCAATGGAGTCTGATTGTGGATGCAGTGACTGATCGATTGTCTGTTATTTTGGCGAACACCTATGTGCTTTATTTAAAAACACAAAATTATCACTGGCATGTGAGGGGGCCTCATTTTTATTCTTTGCATCAATTGTTTGAAATGCAATATTTAGAGCTTGCAGCCGCTGTCGATGGTATTGCTGAACGGATGTTGATGATGAATCAAAAAGCCCCGGCCACATTTCAGGACTATTTGCGGTTGATGACCCTCAAAGAAGGGGATTCTCAAATAGATGCCGATAAAATGATCAGAGACTTGGCGCATGATCATCAAACGATGGTGCGTGATGTTGAGCAGGCCATGGCATTGGCACAAGCTCAAAAGGATGAGGGCAGTATCACCTTGTTATCTGAACGAATCTCGGCCCATGAAAAAGCCCATTGGATGCTTAGTGCATCGTGTAGGTAGGGCAACGGACCTTCGTCATTCATGGGGGTTTTTTTCTAGAAGCCGGCTTCTTTTCTCAGCGACTCTTTTCCTAAGTGCCGGCCTATTGTTCATCATTCAGCCGATGGTGGCTAAAATCTTATTGCCTGTTTATGGAGGTACGCCGTCTGTGTGGACGGTCTGTATGTTGTTTTTCCAACTGCTTTTGTTGCTGGCCTATGGTTATGCTTGGGCATTAAGTCGGTTGCGGGGGGTGAGATTGTGGCGAATCCTTCATGTGTTCGTTTGTTTATTATGTATCAGTGTTTGGCCTTTGGCTTGTGTGCCTAGCGTCAGTGTTGGGATACCTGAATTGCAGATTTTAAGTGATTTGATTTCGCAGCTTGGTTTACCTTTGTTGGTGATCGCAGCATCTGCACCCTTGTTGCAGGTTGCTTATTTGAGATGTTCTGATCTACGTGAAAACGATCCTTATTTTTTGTATGCTGCGAGTAATGCGGGCAGTCTGCTGGCTTTGATAAGTTATCCTTGGTTGGTTGAGCGTTACAGTGGGTTAAGTCTGCAATTGGATGTTTGGAATGTGATGTTTTTCGTTTATCTGGGATTGTTGTTCTGTCTTCTTTTTGTGCCTAGATATGCCGCATCACCGATGGAAGTCGTCAAATCCTCCAATATTGCTTGGAGGATGAAAGCCTGCTGGATTTTTTTGAGTTTTGTGCCTTGTAGCTTGATGCTTGGTGTCACTTTTTATATGTCTATGGATTTGGCGCCTACGCCTATGCTCTGGGTGGTCCCTTTAGCGCTTTATTTGTTTTCTTTTGTGGTAACTTTTGCAAAAAAACCGATTCTTTCTCATGCATGGGTTGTGCGCAACGTTTTGATCTCTGTGCTTTTCCTCATGATTTGTTTCATCTGGGGTGCTAGTCGCTTGCCAGTGATCTGGGTGATTTTTGTGAATTGTCTTGGGTTTTTTATGTTGGCCCTCTTGTGTCACGGAGAGTTGGTTGAGCGTCGTCCGAATCCCAATCAGTTGACCACTTTTTATTTTTGTTTGAGTTTAGGTGGGGTTCTTGCCGGAATTTTCAATGGACTATTGGCGCCTAGGCTGTTTTGAGTTGTGTGCCTTTAAAAGCTAAAACATCATGGGTCATTCCTATGACTGTATTCGCACTCATGTTGATGAATGTTTTCTTGCCAGATAGGGGCATGGGAGGTGTGTTACCCTTCATCGCATGTGCTCTTTTTATGATTTGGCCGGGGAGTTCTCGAAGTTTATGGATCAGTGCGGCGATTTTTCTCCTGTTCCTCTTTTCTCCTTGGTTTAAGACAACACATATCCTCAGTCAATCGCGTAATTTTTATGGTGCGAAACAGGTGTTTTCTGCAGCAGGGGCTCATGTATTGATGAGTCAAAGCACCCTTCATGGGTTTCAGGTGCCAAAGGATGACAATCCTATCGATGGGGCAAGAGCTTATTATGGTGCCGTATATCCTGTGGTTCGCCAACTTCAAGCGATTCATCATCCTTTACGAGCGATGATTCTCGGGTTAGGAACGGGTATGATGGCTTGTCAATTTCGCACACAAGACCATCTCACCATCGTTGAAATCGATGAGCAAATCATCCAAATGGCAAAAAATCCTAAATTGTTCACCTATTTGCGAGATTGTCCACCTCATGTGACCTTGATCAAAGACGATGGGTTATTGGCCGTAAAACACGTTGCCGATGCATCAGTTGATCTCCTGGTCATGGATGCCTTCAATTCAGATGCGATCCCCATTCATTTGTTGACACTTGAAGCTGTGGCAATGTATCTGAAAAAACTGTCTGCGGATGGTGTGATTCTGGTGAACATCACGAATCGACATTTGCGAGTGTTGCCAGTTTTGACTGGGGCTGGACGTCAATTAGATTTGATAGTGCTGCATAAAATACAACCCGCGACTTTTCGTCTGGGACAGCTTGCCTCAGAGTGGGCGATTCTCACGAGCAATGAGCAAATGGCTGGGCACTTGATGAGTGAGTTGGGTTGGCGTTTTGTAAGTGAAGATGATGCCTTGGTTTGGACGAACGATCACTCTAACTTAATGAGTTTGTTAACATTATGAACAACAGCTCCCGTTTTATTACCGCGGACAAATTCTAAAGCATCCGTCATACCCTGAATAATGTCATTACCGATATTTCTCTTAGTCATGATGGTTTCCCCCCCATTGTCAACAGGAAATATCAAATGCCTACTCTACTAAAATATTTGGGAATTTGTTGGCATAATTCAATGATTTTTTAGACAGTTCAATTGTCGCCTCTAGTGCGGATTTGATCATCATCATGGTGAGGTCGCTGTTGCCTGTGGCGCTGGTGGGGGTGCCTTGGTCGCTGTGGGTGCTGATTTGACGGTCGAGCGGCCATTGACCCAATAAAGGAACGGCATAGGATTCACAAAGGTGTTTGGCACCGCCGCTGCTGAAAATGGCTTCATGATGACCGCATTTGGAACAGACGTGGGTTGACATGTTTTCGATGAGGCCCAGGACATCAATGTTGGTTTTTGCAAACATCTTGATGGCTTTTTCTGCATCTAAGGTAGCCACTTGTTGGGGCGTGGTGACAATCAGTGCGCCGGCTAATGGAATTTTTTGTACGAGGCTTAGTTGAATGTCGCCGGTGCCGGGTGGTAAATCAATGAATAGATAATCCAGCTCATCCCATTGTGTGATGTCAATCATTTGTATGAGTGATTTTGCAAGCATAGGACCTCGCCAAATCAGGGCGGGTTCACCGCTGGTAAGATAGCCTATCGACATCGCTTGCACGCCATGTGCGCTCACGGGCAAATATCGTTCTCCATGAACTTTGATTGTGGCTGTCGGGCCTAACATGAGGGGTATGCTTGGCCCGTAGATATCTGCATCTAAAAGTCCCACACGGGCACCACTTCTAGCCAATGCAGTGGCGAGATTAACGGCTACCGTGGATTTGCCAACGCCACCTTTGCCGGAAGCGATGGCAATGGTGTTTTTGACAGAACGTAATCCTTTGCCGGGCAATTGGGTCACGTGGGCTTTGATGGCGTGATCAACTATGACGTTCACCTCATATTGGGGCAAAGCATGCTGAAGAGCCAGGGTAAGCGTAGGTTGAAGCGTTTCTTTCAAAAAGCCACTCGGGAAACCCGCGCATAAGGCGAGGGTGAGGTGATTTTTTTCTATGGTGAGAGATGGATTTAACCCTAATTCAGTTGCCGTCTTGTTCAGCAAAGGGCAAGGGACCTGAGCTAAGATGGACTCGATGGTTTTATCAATGGTCATCATACGCCTTCTGTCAATTTATGGTCGCGGTGCATACCTTTGGACTCTGGACAAAAAGACATGAAAAGGACCTCATGTCTTTTTGTCCAGAGTCCAAAGGTATACTTCCAAGTGTTAAACAGCAGCTAAGTTCCCTTTCGTTTCAAGCCATGCCTTTCGATCACCTGCTCTTTTTTTGGCGAGCATCATGTCCATTAATTCCATACTGCGGGGTTCATCATCAAGGGTTAGTTGGATCAAACGGCGGGTGTTGGGATCCATGGTTGTTTCACGCAATTGGATGGGATTCATTTCGCCTAATCCTTTGAATCGTTGTACGTTGATTTTGGCTTTGCTTTTGGCGGCGATGATGGCAGTGATGGCGTCTTTTTCTTCATCATCCAGGGCATAATGGACTTCTTTTCCCGCATCAATTCGATAAAGCGGCGGCATAGCAACATAAACATGTCCCGCACACACCAGTGGTTTGAAATGACGTAGAAACAGAGCGCAAATTAGGGTTGCAATGTGCGCGCCATCGGAGTCAGCATCGGCAAGAATGCAAATTTTTCCATAGCGCAGTCCCGACAAATCGTCTGATCCAGGATCAATGCCAATCGCGACCGAAATGTCATGAATTTCTTGTGAAGCAAGGACTTGCGTTGACTCGACTTCCCAAGCGTTTAAAATCTTGCCTCTGAGGGGCAAAATCGCTTGAAAATCTTTACTGCGAGCTTGTTTTGCTGATCCACCTGCGGAATCACCTTCCACCAAGAACAGCTCGGCTTGATTCAGATCTTGCTGCAAACAGTCGGCTAATTTTCCGGGAAGGGCTGGTCCTTGATGAATGCGTTTTCGGGTCACAGATTTGGCTAATTTTTGTCTTTTTTGAGCCCGCTCGATGGCAAAATTTGCAATGATTTCGCCTTGATTTCTGTGCTGATTGAGCCAAAGGGCAAAGGCGTCTTTCACGACATTGCTTAACCAGGCCGAAATTTGTCTTGAACTCAAGCGCTCTTTGGTTTGTCCTGCAAATTGCGGTTCTTTCATTTTCACAGATAACACGTATTGACAGGGTTCCCAAAGATCGTCGGCCGATAACTTGACACCCCGTGGGGTTAAATTTCGTAATTCGCAAAATTCAGATAGGGCTTCAAACAGGCCAGATCGAAACCCATTCACATGGGTGCCCCCTTGCACAGTTGGGATCAAATTCACATAACTTTCACTCAAAAGGCCAAAAGCACTGGGAGACCAGGCCAAAGCCCAATCAACGGTGGCTTCAGGGGTTATCAACTCTCCGGTGAAGGGTTCTTCTGGAAAATAATCCATCGGGAGCGATTGACGCAAATAATCAGCCAAGCCCTTTTCATAGCACCAGGTGGTTTCTTCAGGTGTGATTTTATTGATGAAAGTCATCGTCAAACCAGGACAAAGCACTGCTTTGGCTCGCAGCACATGGGTCAACACTTTGGTGGATAAGCGAGGGGTATCAAAGTAGGTGGGATTGGGCCAAAAGCGAATCGTGGTCCCCGTTTCTCTTTTTTTGCTGACGCCAATTTCATTCAACTCGGTGACCTTGTGGCCATCTTTGTAGCTCATGTGGTAAAGGATCCCATTGCGTTTGATGGTGACTTCTAAACGCTCGGATAAAGCATTTACGACAGAGACGCCCACCCCATGTAATCCCCCAGAAAAATGATAATTTTTATCTGAAAATTTCGCACCCGCATGGAGCCTGGTTAAAATCACCTCCACTCCGCTTAACCCAAGTTGAGGATGTAAATCAACTGGCATGCCCCGACCATTGTCTTCTACTTCGATCGACTGATCTTCATGAAGGGTGACGATGATATGACTTGCAAAGCCCGCAATCACCTCATCGACACTGTTGTCTATCACTTCTTGGGCTAAATGGTTAGGTCGCGTGGTATCCGTATACATGCCGGGTCGGCGCTGTACGGGCTCAAGCCCGCTCAATACCTCGATGGCATCAGCTGTGTAACTTTCAGACATATATTGGAATCCCAATCAAAATAGGAAGTTTAACATAATCTTGGATCAAGTTGGTTGGACAATACAAACAAAATTTTCTTCAATGAGACTCCCGATGAATGCTTTTATATCAGTAAAACACCGAGTTTCTTCAACTTCATAATGTTCAAGAATATATGTCGTTATCGTTAAAATTGACATGGTCTGAGAAGCCAATAACCGCCAAATGTCCGTCGCAATCGCATTGGCTCCGAACACATAATCATCTTGAGGCCTCATGATGACCGTATCATCATCGATCACCGTATAAACGATATCTGGGTTTAACTGAAGGAGAGTTATCTCAGAGCATGTTTGCATATTAAACATCCTATGTAACTGAACGTTCACATTTTTCTATAAATGTTAATCATTCCCATGGTAACATGGTTTTGAAAGGACAAGGAGCAATTTACAATGATGAGATCCAAAAATAATAATAAAAATTGGCAGGGATCTTTTCCCTATTCAGAAGATCAAACATCCAAAGACATGGCTGAAGCAACAACACAAAAAAAAGTATATACCATGCCGGTGATCTCTAAAATTAAAATCTCACCTGTGACCATTAGTTCGAAAGGGTGCTTTATTAAAGAATCATGCTGTGGATTAGTTGGGTCATAAACAAGGTGATTGAGTGCTCATGGTGAGAAAACTATATGGTTGTGAGTCCTTTAACCCTCTCACGCATCCTAATAATCAATCACAGACGCTATACTATCATGGGACTTTACCGGCGGATTTTATCTCATTCCAACAAACCTTAGACAAGCAGACTTGGTTAAATCATTTTCATCCCTTTTCCTGTGTCTATTTTTGCCAGCTATCTTGCGATATCATTCTAGTTCGTGATCACTTGGGAGTTGAGCCTTTATTTTATTACGCGGTGGGTGAAACATTTATTATCGGACAAACCATCCCTGAAATTTTAAATCATTTACCATCCATGCCCCAGCTTTGTGGAAAAAAACTGCAAGGATTATTTTCAGAACAAGAATTATACACAGATGAAACACTCTATCGAGATATTTGTCGAGTAGAACCTGGTTCTATTATGCATTTTAAGGGTAATGGTTCGGTACACAAATATTTCTATTGGAGACTTGAACCCGAAGGTCCTGTGTTACGATACAGCAACCCACAAGATTATCTGGCGCATTTTTCGATGCTTATGAAAGAAGCTACGAAAAATGCCATAGATCATTTTGATGATATCGCATGCGAATATAGTGGTGGGCTAGATTCAAGCGCTATTTATAGTACTCTGCGCGCTTTGAATTGTGATGCGACATTATACCAACATCAAGCGATACCAGGAAGTTATTATGCCAATACATACAACAATAAGTATGAAAATGCGTTCATCGCACATCATCAACCCACTAACATTCTGAGAATCAACGCAGACAATTTTGATCCTATAGCCGTCTTCGAAATGCAGGCCAAATGGTTTTGTGGACCATCACCCTTTATATTTACAATGTTCGCTCATCCCTTACTTGCTGCTGTCAACCAAGGAAAGCATCCTGTTTTACTATCTGGCTTCGGGGGTGATCAATGTGTGTCTGGCGACGCTCCAGCTAATTTTTATGTTTATGAGCTTCTGCGCCACCATCACTTTCGTCAAGCGTGGTATGAGCTTTCAAACTCCAAAAAAAATGCCATACAGCGAGGGTGTCATTTGATTAAATTTCTACATCCAAAATTATACGAAAACCACGCTTTCTGTAAAATCATGTTTTGGAAAATGCATAATCTTTTTCGAGCAAAACAGCAACAGTTACCTTTTCCTTTTCATCCAGCCACCAGGAGGTGTTATAAAAGTTTGCGTGAAGCAGAGTGGTCTGTTTTACAAGGTCCTGATAGTTTTGAAATACGGTTGCGTATTGAGTACAGTAGCATCGTTGCTAAGAAAATGGGGTTTGAATATCGTTACCCACTCCTTTATCCTAAGCTACTTGAATTTATGCTCTCATTACCTCCAGAACAGAAACGTCATGCTCATGAAAGCCGCTATTTGATAAAACGCTATCTTGCACGCTTGTTAAGAGCGCCCATTTTTGATACTTATCAAAAGAAAGAAGGACTAGCGATCATTCCCGGCAGTATGGACATTTTCAAGCAGCGCTATCAAAATGGGATGTATGAGGAGGCATTTCGTGAGTTACCCGCTCATTTGATGCAAGCGTCGGACCCTATGAAAACCATGAGAAATCTGATCAGAGGGTATATGATAAAAGTTGCATTATGTAATGGTGCAAGTGAACTTAATGACAAGGACTGAAATATGACGTTTAGTAATAGTATCATAAAAATGGGTTTTATTTTGTTGTCAGGATGGTCTTTAATCAGCACGTCTTACGCTGAATCTGTCACTGCATTATTAGCACCTTGGCTTTCTTATACACCGATTTGCCAAATAAATATCACAGGAACTGCAGCAACCGTGACTGGGGTTTCAGTTGAATCATATACCGGCGGTGCTTGTACAACTGGTTTTGCTTCTTGTTCTCATTGGACGCAAGGGCAATCTTTACCCATAACACCTTCAGAAACGTTACATTTAGACCAAACCTCATTAAATAATGGGTGTGGGAATTTTGGGGCGTTATCTTGTAACAATGGAGCTACTGGTATAAAAGTAACCTTTAGCATTAGTGGGAGTTCGCCAGTCACTACCTGTACCACCATATCATGTTCTATTATTACCCATCAGATCGCCGGATGTGGATCTCCGATGACTGTGACATTTTGATGACAGCATCGATTCTAAGTATTGGATAATGTATGATAAATGACTTTCACTGGTCCGTGATCGGTGCAGGGCCTGCTGGACTTGCTGCGGTTGGTCAGTTACTGGATGCCGGAATTCAACCACAACAAGTAGCTTGGATTGATCCCACGTTTCGAGTAGGTGATTTTGGTACACGGTGGAAACATGTGGTTAGTAATACACCGTGTAGTTCATTCATTAAATATTATCAAGCCTTTGGTTCATTCTCATTTCATGCACGAGCAAAGCCTTTTATGATTGAAAAGATAGCTTCCGAGAACGTATGCCCCTTACTGTTGGCGGCTGAACCGTTGCAATGGATCACTCATCTGCTACAAAATCAAGTGTTTTCTTTTTCAGATACAGCGGTCACTTTGAAATTAGCTCAGACTGGGTGGAAGATCCATCTTAAATCCGGAAAAATGCTAACCACCCAAAAAATCATTTTGGCCATTGGAGCAGAGCCGAATGTGCTACCGTTTCCACAGTTATCAACCATTTCATTGAAAGACGCTTTAGATATCAATCAATTACAGACGAAAATTTCACCAGAAGATGTCATAGCTGTGTTTGGCGCCTATCTATCCGCTCGTAATGTGTCGGAAAACTTAGCTAAGACTGGAGTCAAGTCAATCATTCACTTTTATCGTTCCGAGCGGTTGTTTCAACAGCATGTTGGCTCATTAGATTTAAAAGCCAGTGTAGAGAGTTATTTGATTACGTCGAGCAATTTGCTCGCGAACATACCTCGTTGCAATAAGGCCATTTATGCCGTTGGATTTTCTCGTAGGGATATCAACATTGAGGGTTTACCCACAGATTTTTTATATGATAATCAGAACGGAATGATCGCTTCTGGAATTTACGGACTTGGCATTGCATTTCCTGAGGTTATTCCCTTTACGAATGGTCGATTGGAATATAAAGTCTCGGCGATTTATCCGATGATGAAACATTTAAAAAAATGTTTCCCATTATGGTTGGTGTAGTAGATGTCCAGATACTGAGCATGCATAGATATTTCTTAAGCCTCATATGATAACTGAAGACTGGTTTCGGATACATACTCCCAGGTTATCCAACGCTGATTGGCAAGGTAATAGAGCCCACAGGAGATGGTCTCATCAGAAAAGCGTTGTTGTAGGAAACTTGCATATTCATTGACTTGCTCTTGATGTTTTTTTCTCTGTAGGGAGTCGTCATGACCTGTCTTGAAATCAATCACCCAACGACAGCCTTTTTCAGAAAAAGTGCGATCTATGATTTTTGTGGCCAAGGTATGGTTCTGTAGGACCAACAGTTCGTACTCATTGCGTTCATCTGTGTGGGGTTGTTTTAACCAGCAGCCAATGGGGCAGCGAAAAAAGGCGGTCAATTGGGTTGTAAGCTGATCTTGTGCAAGTCTTAATTCGTCTTGTTCAAAGCCAAGTGTTTTCAGTTGATGCGTCGCCAAAGTCCAGGGGATCTCCGACTCCAACAGGGGGTGGTGGTCGCAAATCCATTTCAACACCTCATGCGCCACAATCCCAATGAGACGAGGGGTGTTAGAGGTCAGGGTGATGGGAGAGCTTAAACCGATGGAAGTCAGGACTTGTGGCGTTTTCTCATAAAATTGACGGGGAAGGTGATAAAGTGAGGGGAGGGGAGATCTGAGGGGTAGGTCATCCTTCTTGGTTTCTGTAGGGTTGAAGTTCACCCATCGTAACAACTGTCGAAAGGTCCCCTGTCTCGCCTGCTCATTGTTATCCAACAGATAAAGTCTTTTTTTTGCGCGAGTGACGGCAACGTAAAGCAAACGTTGCAACTCATAGCTATTTTTTTGAGCATCTATTTGGCCTAGGTAATCATAGAGTAGCGAGGTTTCTTCAAAGGCTGCTTTGATGGGGGAAATCAGAATCAGCTCTTCATGCTCTGTGCTGGGTAATTTCAGCCAGCGCATCATCTGGGTATCCATTCTGGGCGGCTTGGTACCGAGGCCTGGCAAGAAAACCGCATCAAATTCTAACCCTTTAGATTTATGGATGGTCATAATTTGACATCGTGAAGGGACCACGTTTTGGGAGTAGAGTTTGTTCAACTCGATTTTGAATTGCTTCAGATCCAGCAGCTTGTCTTGCTGTTCAAAACGCTCAAGCAACCGCCAGTATTGCTCCAAATCATCCTGCTGGCTTTGAGTCAGAATGAATTCCAAATGGCAATGGTTGAGGATTGAGATGAGGCATGTGACGAGGGACTGATGCTCTCGATTCGCCAGTGCATCATCTAGGATCTGAAAGACAAATTTGGCGCGAAGCCGTCCTTCCTCACTGAGAGGGTTGATTTCGTCAAGGTGCGCCAGTGCATAGAGGATGGATTTTTTTCGTGAGTGATTGGCAATGGCATGTAAGTCGCTTAGGGATAAACCACACCAGGGGCTTCTTAAAAATGATAACCATGCCAATCGATTGGAGGGCATGAGATACGCTTTGGTCAATGACCATACATCCCATAAATGTGGAAGACGAGATAAGCGTTCAATGTCTACGCCTTGGAAGGGGATGTTTTTTTCTTTTAAGCAATGAATAATATCGGGAAGCTGGTTTCGTGAACGCACAAGAATGGCGATCTGAGCCGAGAGATGGTTTTGTAGTTCATCGCTTACTTTTTGCGCGATGATTTGTGCCTCATCTAGAGAGTCTCTGCATTGTAATCCTTTGATAAAGCTCTGGTCGTCAGTAGGGTGAACATGGCTTGATGGATGAAAAGAGACAGCCCCAGATTCCATATCATCCATTTGTGGAAAAATGGATTGAAAGTGATGATTGATGAAATCGACGATTAACTCAGTGGATCGGAAATTACTGCTGAGTTCAAGAGGGATGAGGCGAACAGGGCCGATGCCATGACGCTTTGCCCGTAGAAAAAGGCCGACTTCGGCTTGCCGAAAGCGGTAGATAGATTGCATGGGGTCGCCTACAACAAACAAGGTTTTGGCATCATCCTGTTGCCATCCTTGCACTAATTGAGTCAAGTATGGTCAAAATAAAGGGCAAGATCCGTTGGGTTTTCTGGGGAGCCAAGGGCCATCAAAGCTTGGGTGGAAACGGCTGTGAAATCTACTTCATTGTGTTCGTGAAACTCAAGCTCTAAATGCGCTGCTAAAAAGGGCAAGAGGAAAAATAGGGATTGTAACACTTCCCATTGCAAAGGACAGTAGGTGGGATCGGGTAGTTTTTTGACGCGTTTGAGTGCCTCAAGAAAATCTGGGCAGACTGCGAGGGATGCGAACAATGCCTGGCTTGTTGTTTTCAGATGTTTGTATAAAACATCATCACAAGCGCCGCGTTTTAATCCCACATGATGATCGCATGATTTTCGCAAAGTGTTTTGTGAGGTCAGAAGCAAGGCGGCTAAACTTTTGGCAAGGGTGCTGTCGAAAGGTTTGAAAGATTGCCAGTTTCGCAAGGGGTAGCGGGGGGATTCTTTGTCGTTTTCTATGCAGGCCACATTGCTCGCAAGTTCAACCAATTCATCTTGGAGGTGGACTGGAATCGTTCCCAGAAATCGCTCTAACTCATGCTCTAATAGGAATGAAAGAGCTTGTTCATAAGTGGATTTTTCCTGATCTTTTGCTTGATATAATAAGTTCAACCATTGGTCTCTTCGAGCCAATAAGTCTATAAAAAAAGCAAACAACTGATCTTGGCGATTATCCACATGCTCGAGCAGGATTTTTAAGCATTTTTGTGCGTCAGGGTTCATCAGCGCGAATTGAAAGCAGGCGCGTGCTGCCTTTTGGTAGTGCCTTTCTGGATGAGCGTTTAATTGTGCATAAGACATTTGGCGCTCTGATAGGGGGATGGCCTGAGTGATCGTTTGACACAGCGAGTCGATGGTGATGACGCGCAATCGCGAAGGATGTTGTAACAATTGCCAATGAAGGGATTGATCTCTTAATAAGGCCTCCGTGGCATATGAAAGCGTTCGTTGTTGATGTTCTGAGGTGGCGACGACCTTATCAGCCGCTTTTTGGAGGGCTCCCAAAATACGTTCGCGCATCTCGTTGGCCGCTTTTCGTGTGAAGGTGAGAGCTACGATTTGCTCTGGAGCCGTCACGCCGCCGAGAAGCCTTAAAAAGCGTTGCGTCAAAATTTCAGTTTTACCCGAGCCTGCAGGAGCCTGCACGATATAGGAGTGATGAGGGGAGGTGGCGCTGTGTCGTTGATCTTGGTCATTTAACATGGCGTTTTATATTATTGAACTTTGGACAGAAAGACATGATAAGGGCCTCATGTCTTTCTGTCCAACAGGATAGATCTATTGTGTGATGTTAGCAGCAGCTGCTACGCCGGCTACGGCTACTTCTGCCACAGTGGCATTCGACGGATGTGCGTACTTATTAAAGAACGTAGAGGCTCCTTGATAGATACTCACGGCTGCATTTTTCATTTCAAAGAAGAACCCTTTCATAAAGGCCCACAGTCCCCCTTGTTGATAACCAAGCATCTGATAGGTCATGTTTTCCCCGTCAGCCGCGTCCATATCCGCGGCTCTCTCAATGTCATTATCAATCACATCATTAAGTTGTGCTGCGGTCATATAGGGCTTTATAGCTCCTAACATATCTTTTACATATTGCCGATTGATGATCTCACCCGCTTGGGTTGCATTTAAATCTTGATAACCTGAATTACCACCGCCTAAAGTCCAATTAACACATTGTCTCAGGTTTTCAAGGGCTTTATTATGTTGTTCACGGGCTGATTTGCTTAAGCCCCAAAGCGCACAAGTTAAACCAAAGGCCGCTACAGGAACAAGGGCTATTCCAAAAAGGGACCATGATGAAAGGAATAAATGTCCTGCCAGCGCAATGCCTGCAGAAGTAAACATAGAGGCATTGAACGCAGTGACATTTTTAGCACTCGTTTGAACTTCTTCGATACAGCTATACAATAATTTCATATGAGGACCTTCCGCGGTGGTATTGAATTCTAGTTTCCCACCCTCTGGATTCTTTGTCTGCATATACTGAGCCAGAGCATGAGCATTTTGCCCTGTTTTAGTACCAGCCACGGCTTCTGACTTCAGTAATTGATCTTTTATCTCTTGCATCTTGAACATTTCAAATCTCCTAAAATTAGACTCACTTTATTTATAAATCAAATCCTTGCAGCAGGAAGGTCATTTTCAACCTGGCCTGTAAGCGCTTCTCTAAGGGCTTTTTCAAAAGCCCCCCCTTTTTCTGGGTGTTTTTTTCGGACTTCGATAACAATGCTCTTTAATTTTATAAACAGGGGACCACCTTTGTACTTGGGAGAGATAATCTCCGTTTTCTTTGAATTTAACAAGGGTGCTTTGGGGGTTAAATCTTGCGCCTGTTTAGGCGCTACCTGTTGAAGAATGTCTTCGGTTTTGTTTCTATATTCTCTCGCCAATGCGATGTTTCTTTCTCTCGTTAATTTCGCTTGTTGCACGCCATAACTATTTATGCCCATGAATATGGCACCAGATAGGGTGATAGCCCCCATTACCCAGCCCACAGGCGTTGTTGCTAATGCCACAAAAATCAATGTTCCCAAAATGGTGGCAACGGAAGAGCCTGTCATAGCACCAAACAAGGTAGCCAGGGTCAATGCTTTTCTGTGGGGCCATTTTTGTGTTGTCTCATAGTCAGATAGCATGGTGACTGTCAGCGAGAGGCTATCACCTATAGGAAGGCCGCCGAGAACATGGTGTTTCCTATGTATTTTCATGGCGGCATTTAGTTGAGACGATGCTGTCTTGTATTGCGCCAACCACATTTTTTCTCGATTGATTTCCTTGTGTTTTAAATTGGCATAATAAAGGCCAACGCTTAACGCAAGCAATGTTGAAAGAGCAATTGCTGCTATTCCCAGCGGAGGAAGTGCAAATAAAGGGACAAAAATGATAGAAGAAATAGCCCAAGTCGTGGTTGCTTGTGTTAGTCCTGCTTGGAGAATTCGTCTTCTATCAGCTCGAGTTACGTCTAGATGGGGCGTTATTTTCAGATCCTGCGGGAGTGTCTGTGTTTTTTTAAAAAGAGCATCAATGCGATCGCGGGTGCTTCTATCAACGGCTAATTCCCTGGTCTTTTTTTCGGCTCGGTTAGATCTGCTTGAAAGTCCTGCCCAGAGTAACCCGCCGCCAGTCAAGGTGCTCGCAACTATCGAGGTCGCTTGAGAAAACAACCATTCGGGGACAGGTACCCCATAGGCAACTCCGAGCCCTATGATCATGGGAAAGAGGATGAGGCTCGTGAAGGCATAAAGGCTTGATCCTGAAGAGGTGGCCCCAATCAATTGTTTGAATGCGGTAGGTATCGTGAGACGCATGGTGGCCCTTTTGATGAACGTGCAAAGGATATCAATTTAACCTTAAGGAATTATTAGCCAAAAAAAATCGATATTGACTTTCGTTGTGTGTTATTATTGCCAATAGTGACGA
>JAPLRK010000069.1:67800-86215 GCA_026399195.1 Legionellales bacterium | reverse complement strand
GCTCTTGCCTTAACTCATTTAAAAGACAGCTTATCGCAACGAGGGCCTTTTGCGCCACATTTTAGGGCCTATTTTAATCTCGTTCCCCTCGCCTTACCCTTTGTGATACAAGACGATGAGCCCTCTCAAGTGGTCGTTATAAAAAAAATCATGAATGCTCTTTATCACGTTCAAAGTGCCTTTCAAACCATTGAGAACATGGATGTTCGTGAAGAGCAATACTTTATCACCATCGTCTTAAAAGCTATTCCGGCAAGCCAAACAGCCGTGCATGAATTGTATGCCGCTATTCAAATGTTTGATGCTTGCAGTGACGATATTCAATTGATTTTAGGACCGCACATGGACATCCTCAAAACTCAGGTTTTAGCCCTATCAGCCAAACTGAATGAATTTCGCCCGACGAACCCCTCCGACGATCTCGGCATACTACTTGCCCAAGGCGTAGGTACTTTGTCTATTGAAGAAGTCACACCTGAACTTCGGCAAGAAGCAGGTCTTCTGAGCTTAAGCCGTCAGATTTGCTCTTTACCCAATAGGATGGAAACGCTGCTCAAACAGGCTCAACTTGAGCAAGAACACCTGTCTGCATCAACAGAAAAAACAGCCGCATTGGAAAAACGAAGGCAGGCACAAACAGAAGCGTTGCAACAGAGTTTTGAAGATCTTTTATCCGCGTCGGGTTGGTTTTCCAATAAATACCATTTTTTGAGTCTCATTCGAATGCTCGCCAAACACAGTTCAGACATCTTAAGCGTCGTGATCCCAGGAACAAAAGAAGGCTACCTTAAAGCGGAGATCCTACTAAACACCCTGCGTCATTCGGTGATCCCACAAGTGATTGCGGAAATCGAACACCTGGAAGAAACGCTTGTCCTACTGCCAGGAACACTCTCAAATACGTTAAAGCAACAGATGAACAGCTACTACACGCAATTAGCCACCCCATTGTTGCGAGTCCCTGGGTTTGTAGGCTTACTTGATCGATCTCCTACAGAATCCTTAACTGCCCAAGCAGGTTATGCCATTGCTAAGCGAGGGCTGCAGTTTTCACCCACCGTAGGCGATTCTTTAGAGCCCATCCCTCATCTTGAGATCATGCAAGATGAGGGTTTTGAACAACATTTGTCTGAACAAAGAAGCATGCGATTAAAGAGAATCCAGCTCGAAATCATAGATCTTGAACAGCTTATTCAACAAGAGACCTTGTTCGATGAGCAACAAAGTCGCCAACGAGAAGCGGCGCAAGCTTTTTTTGTCCAATTGAAAGCATTGCGATGGTGGGCGCACCAATGGCAACTCGAAAATATCTTACCGTCTATCAAAGCGACTTTGATGGAGCACTATCAACAGATCCATCAGCAAGTGAAAGAGACACACCCAGAGCTCAATGCCATCCTCATGATGGCTTTTGATCCGAGCAAATTAACCCCTCATGAATTAGTCACTTACAGCCAATCGAAACATCCTAATCCATTCCAGCAGATCATGGATTATCAACCGTCCGTAGAAGCTTTATTTCACCGGGTTAAATCCCTAAGTCGACAGGCATTAGCATCAGCGACTCTCAACAAGGAGTCCATCATTCAAGGTGCTGTGGCGCAAAACATCCGGTTGGTGTCAGAAAAAAAAGCCCCACTTCGCCCTTCAAAGGTGTGCACCGAGGAAGCAACTCAAGCCCTCATACTTCCTCCCAAAAAAACGTTGGAAGCGAAGCCGCTGTTTCAAAGAATAAAGGAATTAAATCTTTCATCCAACATAAAGCAATTCATGGATTCAAGCCTCCTTCCTTTTCTAAGCGACAGCCTAGATCCAACGGTGTTTAAGCAACTCAACCTAACCACGGTGGTGACTGCGTTTCATGTTTTAAGCCCTGAAGTCATTTTATATCAAAAACTCATCAACGCCATGCTCCATTTACAAGCAAGCCTTGGACATTTGGAACACATGAAAGAGCGGGGCTCTACCTACAGTCATTTATTGCCCTCAGCATATCATCAACTGCGCTATGTGCTTGATATTACCCAACCCTTGATGAGCGCGGTTTTCTATGCCATGTTTTATGTGCAAGAAGCCTCTAGCAATCCTGGGCTTAAAATGGTCATTAATCAAGCTTTGGAGATCATCAAACCCCTACAATATCTTCCTATTGTGGGTAAAAAAATGGCCGAAATTGACCATCCTAGGGAAGACACCTATGACGCCAACGTCAATATGGTTGAACTTTGGGAGGATCAACAAAATCTGGTCAAGCAGGCTTTGTCTGGAGAACCGATTCGACGAAAAATAGCCACCCTAGCAAAACCTAAAGCCACCGAGCAACAAAGCCCCCAAGAACTGAAAGAAATATCAGCCATAACAGATCACACCCACGCTACTACGCGTCTCGATCCAAAAGACATCAGGAAATTTGCCGAATACCTGTATCACATTCCCCAAAAATTAAGAGCATTAAACAATGATGAGGCAGTGCCAGAAGCCCTCACCCGTGCCCAGGTTGACGCCTTTGTGGAAGATCTTGCACGATTCAATTGGGATGTAGGATATCCTAACGAAGACTCTTTTAAAGTCGTGTTAAATGCACTCATTTCGATCAATGAACAACTCACCCATGGCGGCAAAGAAGCCCGTCATTTGGTGCTTCATCAAGTGGAAAATATTGGCCGAACGTTGGTCAGCATCAGTAACAATACTGAGTTTCAAATTGGCTTTAAACTGGGCGAGCTCACTTCAAATACGTTGTCAACCTTTAATGTCTTTTATCGTACATTGATCGAGCAATTTCCAGTGTCTAAATGTGACAATCCAGACGATACTGCTCAAGACAAACAAGCGCTGATGTCCGATACTTTCATGACGAAGACCTGCTTGCAAAATGAACGTGCACGCCGTTATGTGCTGGTTGCTAACAACACCCATCAGAAAATACATCAGATTCTTTTTGGACAAGATCCATTGGGTTGTTTTGAAAAACTACGGGCTATGGCGCAATCGGAGGCGTCTTACTTTGGTTTTGAAACACATCAAACGAAGCTGGCGTTTCTAACTCATTACCACGAAATTCAGCCGTTTTTGAGACAAATAGATCTTAAATATGACAAAATGCTTTTCCTTCGCTTGCTCCGAACGCCGGAAGCTTTTGTGACGGAGTTAAAGAAGATCATGTCCTTAGAACCTGAGCTACATGCGTTGGTAGAAGGGAAGAAAAAGGAAAAATCGGACAAAATAGCTCGCTGCGATGCCCGCATCAAGGGGCTTAAAGAACTTGCTATTGCTGAGTCTATGCGTTCCGCAGGTTTGAACATGCGCTTCAAACACAACGTATTTGACCATTGCTGGACAACCCAACACTGCCCATCTCTTTCTCAGGAGATGACCCATGACTTAGGTGCCTATGCGAGTGGATTTTTATGCCAACTGGATGCGATCGTACAGAGCAAAAAGCAAAATCTTATTAGAAATATTTCTTTGACGCGCTGTTGGGTAGAGAAAATATCGAATAGACAACCCACTGGTGCTGAAAAAGCCAGTGTGGTGTTTCATTATAGAAGAGGCCTTAAAAACGAAATCTTGATGATTCAAAACGGTCAGAGCTATGCCATAGGTTTTTGCAATGTCCAAGGCAAATATGAACAAAAAACAATCGATTGTGATGCGGCTGATCTCGGGTTTATTCGCTCCTATCAATCCAGAAGCTCCATATCAAAAGTGCATGCTGACAAGCTCAATCGCGCCCTGATTTCTAAGGGTAGCGACGTGATGCTGATGCACTCTGTCAAATCCACCATCCATCAAAGAATCACTGATTTGTTACCCATGATTCAACAAGACTTAGATCCTATTAAAACGGCCTACTTTGATTTACGTATGTCGCTCACTGCCATCCATGATTATTTGAAGCAACATGAAGCCAATGTGCATAAAAATGCCATCCATCATGAGCACATCGCGATACTCTCTGCGGCACGCGAACGTTTGCTGAGTCCTGTCTTGTTTAAAGAGGGCTTAACGCTTGCAACAGTAGAGGCACTTCACGCACCCATCAAAACCTTGTTAAATCAAAGCGAGCATTACATGCTTCTGATGAAGCTACACAGCCATCTGGATGACATGAAACACCATGTGGCGCGTAAAGAAGGGTCTGCATTCAACACAGCAAGGATTACTGAAATCAGTGAGCTCCAAGAACTCTTGAAAGATCAAAGCCTATCCGTAGATAAGCGCCTGAAAGTAGTCGCCACAAGGGGACGCAGCCAGGCTTGTCATGACATATTACAACCCCACCCCATGGACACCCATTGGTTGCGACAGGCATGGCGATGGTTAAAACATCAGTTCATTCGGATTCTGACCTTTTTAGGCATAGGAACAGCCCCACATTTTGAAACATTGCATCGTTTCTTTATAAACACGGTGGCATCCGTGAGTCTTCCAGGAGAGGAGGAACATAAGGATCGGGTTCGCAACGGTTTGGAATAGTCAGCTCATAGGCTAATTTCATTGATCTTATACGAGTTTTCGACAACATCGCCCCTTGCCAACAATCTCACAGTTTTCTTTGGTTTGACAAAGTCACGAATGTTTCCTATACATACATAATGTGAACTTTTAGCTAAACACCATGCCTACGAACTCACAACTAACGTCACTAAGAGAAACCATCAAAATCAGGGTGCAACAAGTTGAAAAGAGCCTGCGCGCCCGCTTGCGTCGAAGTGCGACCAGCAAATCACCCTTGAACGCAGCGGTGACCATTCAACGGGCCTGGCGCCATAACAAAGTCAAAGTTGCGATGGTGTCCTCCCCTTATTTTGCATACTTATCAATGGTTGATCCAAGTGACGAGGAAAATTTCTTGTTTTCCATCATGTTTGGTCAGAGACAAGCAGCTTTTGTTCCAAGCTCTAAGGAACGAATTAATCCATTCGTCTCAGACAAAGCATTTTACCATCGAGAAGACGATCTTCTGCCAGGGCCCATCACAAAATTCCTTTTCGATGAGTTTGATCTCACAAGCACCGTTCTCGATGGAGACACACGGATGGAATACATCCCCATCACGCTGTTGAGCACCACCCCCATAGAAGAGCTTATCAGAATCCATAGTTCACCTACTCGGCCCATGATTTTGATTCGTAAAGAAGGGTATAGCATGGGGATATTAAAAATTGCAGCGGGCGATTGGGAGATAAAAGCGATCATTCGCGCGTCAGGCCTCACCGCATCGCCCTGGGAAATCGCCACCAATCTGAAACATCAAAAAGTAGAAGGGCGCAAGAGTCAACAGATAACGCTCGATCCTTATCTGCCCAAAACCAAAACCGAGTTGCTCGCACACGATATCTTAAAAAAATCAACAAAAATCGCGTCAAGCAGTCGTCACTCAACAAAATATTTAGCACACTGCTTACTGAAGATGCTAGAAGATTTACCGGACACCCTCAGTGAACAAGCCATGCAGCGCATTGCCGTGATGATCGATCTTAGCAACACCTTTTATGAACACAATTATAGCCGCTATGCTTTTTGCGTGTATGCCATTGTTCACGAAATCAGCATCGCTCTATTAAAAGCCAGCAGCCCATCGTCGCTGGATTCTGACTATGCAGGATTTTTATCTGAATCTGAAGCTACGTTTCTAAACACCATGGGTTTGGAAAAAGACAGATTAAGCCATTCGCAGGTGGTGAGCTTCCCGGCCATGTCTGGGACCAATGCCTACGCCATCGCAATGAAGTTGGCTCTCCAAATGAAATCAACTACCCAACCCCCCACCATATCACTCGTCGGCGGTAATTACTACGAATTGAAATATGTCACGGAAGACACAAGCTCGACTGACGCCGATATTTTTGTGATTTCTTGCGGTCCAATCGTACAGACCGAGGGATTGATGCCTGGTGTTGACATCAATCTTTTTGTGAAACGCATGATCCTGGATCCCCATCGAACAAAACCAACCACTATCATCATTGATGCAACGACCACACTCTATAAAAACTTGCACTTAAACGAAGAGGTCAAAAAATTGGTTGAAGAGGGGCAATTGTCCATCATTATTCATGAAAGTCATCAGAAATTTGGCTTGATTCATACAGATCAAGCACAATATGGAAGAACGTTTGCTCTCTGCTCCAACAAGAGTTTTAGCGAGGAGACATTACATGATCTACAAGGCACCTCTAAAGAAGATTTTACTAACCACCTCGACTTAAGAATAGGGGCCTACATCAGCCGTACCTGCTCCCCACTCCTTGAGCACATCAAACAACAACATTTTAGCAACGGCGCACTTCTACGCTCCATTTTAATGGAATCGCTCTTTGTTGAACAACACATCATCAAACATCAGGACATGCTGACTCATTTAGACGAGCTGTATTTTTTAAACGCCCCCATACTTTTAGATACAGTGGCACCGGAAAGCAGGCTTCGTAGGGCGCTAACCCCAACGCTATCATCTAGGGATAGCTTTGGACATCACAGTAGTAATATTGCTACTATAAAAGATACCGTTCAATCGCAATATCGTGTGAGTGCTGATGCTTCAGACCAAATCGATTGCCTTATCCAAACGGCTCAAATATACCTCAATTACCATTTTGATCGCATCAGTCTCTCACCCCTTCTAGAATCTCAAATTCAAAAAAAAGAGCCGTTAACCCTCGATGAACAAATCATCGCATTGGCCATGCTCAGTCTTTTAGAGGATGAAGCCAAAGAGTCCCTCAACTGGGACCTCATCGAAGCTACCCTCTCGAAATGTCCTTTATTAAAAGGGCGCTATGCTTTTTCAAGACTGGAACAAAAAGCAAATGAGCATCGTTTGGCTCTACTAGATACAAGCCCAAAGCTTGTGGTCGAGGCTATAGACAGATATTTATCAGATAGACCTTTCTTGACCATAGCGCCGAGTGACGACGAACAAGGAAAAGCACTTATTGCTTTTCTCGCCGAAAAGGGTTTAAGTATCCAGAGGAGCAATCGAAAAAATGAGACTCCTCTCTTATTCGTAATAAGATCTCCAATAGATGTGGTTCATGCGTTAATAGCGGCTGGGGCTGACATCAATCAACCGAATCATTCCGGTACCACACCCCTTATGGCGGCTTCGTCTACTGAGCGTATTGACATCGTCAACACGCTGATCAACACGCCCGGCATTGGACTTCATCAAACTGATAACGAGATGTTAACCGCGCTTCATCATGCCGTCTTGAATGGGCATCTCAATATCGTCGATGTGCTTCTACAGGCCAAGGCACGTGTGAATGACACCGATTTCAAAAATGAAACCCCTCTTTGGATGGCCGCAGGCTTAGGGCATGTCGATATCATACAGAGACTTCTTAAAGAGCCCGGTATTCTTTTGAATTGTGCGGATATCACACAAAATACACCTCTTCTGCTTGCCATCAAAGCTAAGCACACGGCATGTGTCAACGCGCTTCTTGAAGCTCCTGGCCTTGAACTCAATGCTAGAGGATCCCATGGCGAAACAGCTCTCCTTTGCGCCGCAGGGCAAGGGAATATCGAGTTGGTCCGGGCTTTGCTTTTAAAAGGGGCCAGGATGGATCTGCTAAACAACGAACGGAAATCGCCTCTCTTTCTTGCTATCCAAAACGGGCACTTGGAGGCTGCGGAAATCCTTATTGCCGCTGGGGCCCCTCTCTCCCACAATGGATCCCCCCCCCTCATGTTGGCGTTGGCAGCACATTTTGGGCATCTCGATTTGGTTAAATCTTTGCTTGCCGCTGGCGCTGAAGTCAACGCCACCAATGAACATGGGGCCACAGCCTTGTTCTGTGCGGCTTCTGAGGGACATGCTGCCGTTGTCGCAGAATTGCTTCGAGCAGGCGCTGATCCAAGTATCAAGTGCAAGGGAGAGACTGCTCAGAGCATCGCATTAGGGAAAAGGCGCTCAGAAGTCATCACTGTCATCATGGAGCATATTATTGCCGCTGGGGCCCCTCACTCCGACAGATCCCCCCTCCTCATGCTGGCAGCACATCTTGGGCATCTCGATTTGGTTAAATCTTTACTTACCGATGGAGCTGAAGTCAACGCCACCCATGAACATGGGGCCACAGCCTTGTTCTGTGCGGCTTCTGAGGGACATGCTGCCGTTGTCTCAGAATTGCTTCGAGCAGGCGCTGATCTAAATATCAAGTGTCAGGGAAAGACTGCTCAGAGCATCGCAATATTGAAAAGGCGCTCAGAAGTCACCACTGTCATCATGGAGCACCTTTATCCAGAGACAAAGCCATCTGAGCCTTTTAAGGAACAACTTAAAGAAGTAATACAGAGGGGGGCAGAGGCTTCAAGAAGCACACCAAAAGCAGATGGGTAGATCTCAGGGCGATTGCATTCTCTTGAAGACTCATGCTGGCAGGCATGCGATAAAAGAGTTTGTCCTTTGTGGCGGGTTTCGAAAGAGAGTGTTCAAGAGATAAGAGGGGTGCTCAAGGAAACTGAACCGAGGTGTGTGATAAGGGTCACGTGATGCGTGTTACATGCCGCGAGGACCATCGCCCATTCATCTTCACTTAGGATCGCGGCCGAAATAACTTTCTATTCTTGCGCGAAGCTGGACATTAGCTTGACGCAAGAATAGAAAGTTATTCCGGCCGCGATCCTTACGGACTACGCGAAATAGGAAGTTATTTCGCTCCAGATCCTATCCTTCTCGTTTCTTGGCTCTTTTTTCGGCTCTTTTCTCACCAGCGGTTTTTAATGGTTTTTTCTTGCTGTCTTTTTTTGTATCCATGCCTTTGCTCATTTTGGATCTCTCGTTAGTTGAAGTAACGTTTCTTTTATACCTAACCTTTTTGTGAAAATCAATTGGCTGTGAATTGTAGTCATGCACTCTTGCCCCTGGTATAATCACATACAATTGGATGTATTCCTTGGAGTATTCGACATGTCCTCAAGCACAACAAAGCAATTTGATATGTTGGCGTTTATCCATGGATTGAGAGAGCGAGGTGTTAAAGAAGATTTAGCTGAATATCAAGCAAGGCAGCTTGCACAGGTCATTGATATTGCAACAGCAATGAGTAGAAAAGAAGTTCATTCACAAGAGTTGTCAACAAAAACCGATCTCAAACAACTTGAAGTGGCTCTACAAGCTGACATCAAGCAACTTGAATTTGACCTTAAAACTGACATCAAGCAACTTGAAGTTGACCTTAAAATTGACATCAAGCAACTTGAGGTTGACCTTAAAACCGACATTAAGCAACTTGAGGTTGGCATCAAGCAACTTGAGGTTGACCTTAAAACCCAGATGAAACAATTTGAAGTTAAGTTGGAGCAATACCGTTATGACTCTTTAAAGTTCATCGTCTGGACAGGTATCGGTGTGGTTGTGTTTCTAGGTGGCATGTTAGTGAAGGGATTTCATTGGCTCGCTTAGGCAGTAAGGATCGCGGCCGCGATCCTAAGTAACAATTTAAAGAGAATCCCCCTCCTTCTTCTTCCTGGCATGATCCATCTCCATCAGAATCCACTGCCCAAAATATAGCCTATTTTAAAAAAACAGTTGGTCGATGACGTTTTAATAGCACATAAAGTGCGCCGCTGCCGCCGTCTTTGGGGAGGGCCGAGTGGAAGGCTAGGACTTCGGGGGATTGTTGTAGCCAGTGGTTGATGTGGTTTTTTAGGATTGGGGCTTCGGAGTCTTGGCCTTTGCCGTGGATGATCAGTAGGCAGCGTGTACTGATCTTGAAATGATACGCTATGAAGTCACATAAGGATTCTCGGGCGGCATCAACTCTCAAACCATGTAAATCAAGCCTGCCTTCCCATGGGATGAGACCTTTTTTGAATTGAGTGAGACGCTTTTTGGGCATACTGGGGTTGTGATGGTTGAGGATAGCATCTGCGCTGACTTTGTCTTGTGGTGTGTTGGAGAGGTGGTGTGACGCTGCTACTTTTTGGGGATTTGTGACCGTTTTTTTGATAGGGGGCGGTGGTGAAGGGAAACTTAGCCGATGGCTTTGGCCCAAAGGTTTCACCCCTTGCATCTGGGCTCGAAATAAGGCTTTGTCTTCATCACTGGTGTTTGCCATGTGAGGGAACTTATGTTTGAACGTGATAAAAGATTATAAGTGTAAAGCATTTTATAGTAAAATGTTCAACCATCGTGCTTTGTAGGGAGCGTGTTTTGTCTGAAACTTATTTAAAAGCAACCGAACACTTTCAAACCATTCTTGATTTTTTGCGTTTTGCGTTGTCTCGTGCGAATGATACGACACTTTATTTTGGTCATGGGACGGATAATGCTTGGGATGATATGCAAGCGCTTATTTTGGGGAGTTTGTCCCTGCCTTTTGATATCGACCCGCAGCTTTTTCAGGCGAAACTCACCCAGGATGAAAAAATCAAGCTCTGCCAACAGTTGGAACGGCGGATCATCTCACGAATTCCTGTGCCTTATTTGCTGCATGAAGCGCATTTTTGTGGTTTAACCTTTTATGTCGATGAACGGGTGATCATCCCTCGATCGCCTCTGGCTGAGTTGATTGGGCAACAATTTTCGCCTTGGATCGACGCGGATCGAGTGACTCGAGTCTTGGATCTTTGTACAGGGTGTGGGTGTATCGCTATCGCCTGTTGTTATGCGTTTCCTCTGGCTTATGTGGATGCTGTTGATATTTCACCTGAGGCACTATGTGTCGCTGAGATCAATCGGCAACGACATGGGGTTCAACATGAGCTGACCCTCATCGAATCTGATTGCTTTGATAAGGTAGGCCGCACGCCTTATGATATCATTGTGAGCAATCCTCCTTATGTCGGGTTTGAGGAGATGCAATCTTTGCCTAAGGAATATCTTCATGAGCCGAGGCTTGCCCTTGCTGCATCCAATCAAGGTTTGGCGGTGGTTGAAAATATCATGAAGCATGCTTTTGAACATCTGAGTGAGGAGGGGATCCTTGTGGTTGAGGTGGGAAATAGTGAGGAGGCTTTGGTCAATGCCTATCCTAATGTGCCCTTTACGTGGCTTGAATTTGAACATGGCGGGCATGGGGTATTTATGTTAACTCGTCAACAATTGCGGACTCATATCGTAGGTTCAACATGAGTGGTAATACATTTGGCACGCTTTTCACCGTCACTACGTTTGGCGAAAGTCATGGTCCTGCCATTGGGGCTGTGGTAGATGGTTGTCCTCCTGGGTTGTGCTTAAATGAGAGTGATATTCAACCTTTTTTAGACAAACGAAAGCCTGGGCAGTCTAAGCATACGAGCCAGAGGCGTGAAGATGATCTAGTTCAGATTTTGTCTGGCGTGTTCGAGGGTAAAACGACTGGTGCGCCCATTGCTCTGTTGATTCAAAATCAAGATCAAAGAAGTCGGGACTATGAGGACATCAAAGATTCGTTTCGTCCGGGACATGCGGATTTTACTTATCATCATAAATATGGACATCGGGATTACCGCGGTGGCGGACGCTCGTCGGCCCGAGAAACAGCGGCACGAGTTGCTGCTGGCGCCATCGCACGTCTTTATTTACAACGATATTTACAGATAGACATCATAGGGTACTTACAACAAATGGGTTCCATCATAGTGCCCTTTGAAGAAGAAGCTGAAATTCAAAGGAATCCTTTTTTCTGTCCCAACGCTCATCAAATCGAGGCTCTTGGGGACTATATCACACAATTGCGTCGAGCTGGGGATTCCGTGGGGGCGAGAATTGGGGTTCAGGCTCGGGGTGTGCCGGTTGGGCTTGGCGATCCTGTGTTTGATAAACTGGATGCTACTTTGGCTTATGCCATGATGTCTATTAATGCGGTCAAAGGGGTGGAAATTGGGGCTGGATTTTCTGCGGTGACTCAGAAGGGGAGTGAGCATCGTGATGAAATGAATGCCCAGGGGTTTTTAAGCAATCATGCTGGGGGCGTATTGGGTGGGATATCGACCGGATTACCCATTGAAGTCAGCATGGTGTTGAAACCCACCTCAAGCATTGTGATCCCAGGCCTTACTCAAAATGTTCATGGGGAAGAAGTCACCATCGTCACCAAAGGCCGTCATGATCCATGCGTTGGCCTTCGCGCGGTACCCATCGCTGAGGCCATGATGGCTTTGGTTTTGATGGATCATTATTTAAGAGACAAAGCACAAAATAAGTAGGAATTGATGAAAGAAAAATTTAATATTGCCATAGTTGGGGCCACCGGTGCGGTGGGTGAAGCCATGTTAGCAGGGTTAGAAGAGCGAAAGTTCCCTGTGAATAAGCTTTATCCATTGGCAAGTGAGCGGTCTCTCGGAAAGACCGTAAGATTCTTGAATCAAGAACGCGAGGTCTTAGATCTTGCAACCTTTGATTTTACGAAAGTAGACATTGCGTTATTTTCAGCGGGCGGTGCGATTTCTAAACAGTATGCGCCGATTGCCGCCGCAGCGGGCGCCGTCGTTATCGATAACACGTCTTGCTTTCGCTACGATGATGATATTCCCCTTGTGGTGCCTGAAGTGAATCCCGAACGCATCAGAGATTTTACCCATCGCGGGATCATCGCGAACCCAAACTGTTCGACCATCCAAATGGTGGTCGCATTGAAACCTTTATATGATGCGGTGGGCATCTCGCGCATCAATGTTTCAACCTATCAAGCGGTATCTGGTACGGGCAGGGCGGCTATTTCTGAGTTGATTGGTCAAATGGGTGAATTATTGAATGGCCGACCGGTGAAAGCCAGTGTTTATTCGCAACAAATTGCGTTTAATGTGTTGCCTCATATTGATGTGTTTGAGGAAAATGGGTACACCCGTGAAGAGATGAAAATGGTCTGGGAAACTCGCAAAATTTTGGAAGATGACAGCATCATGGTCAATCCGACCGCTGTTCGAGTGCCAGTCCTTTATGGCCATTCCGAAGCCATTCATCTGGAGCTCAAAGCGCCGATGAGTGCTGCACAAGCGCGTCTTCTGTTGTCGAAAGCACCTGGCGTGAAAGTGATTGATGTGCCCTCGAAGTTAAAATACCCAACGCCCCTTCAACATGCGACGGGTCATGATGAGGTTTTTGTAGGAAGGATAAGAGAAGATATCTCACATCCGAATGGCCTTAATTTATGGGTTGTGGCGGATAACATTCGCAAAGGTGCCGCAACGAATGCCCTGCAGATTGCTGAGATTTTGATAACTCTTGAGTCATTTCACGATCAATTGCGTCTTGTTTGACGAAAATTGACAGAGAGCTCTGCAAAATATGAATTTATAAATTATACTTATCCGTATGAAGCGAAAAAATATCAGTCAAGGCAGTTCACCCTCAGACCGCCCACCTTCCAACGGAGGTCAGCGGACGATCTCCTATTTGGTCGATGAAACTGTCGCGATGGACCGCGAACGTCGCTTGGCTGAACAGCAAGGCCATCGGCAATTCACGAGGGTACATGCGCGTGAACATCCTGAAGAACCGACGCATCAGCCAGCACCTGAGGGCGAATTGCAGAACAGTATTTTGCAGCATCCGAGTCTGGATAGTCAGCGTTTTGATGGCATTGATCCTGGATTAAACCCAGAGCCACCATTGAATGCTGCGGCTCGTACTGAGTTTGACAATGAGCGGCGGGAGCAGGAAAAAGAAAAACAAGAGCGCTTGGAACATCAGCTTGGGTTGAGCAACGCACCGAAGTTTTCTCCAAGACCACAGGGGCCTTAAATGACCATCGCCAATGATATCATCAGTGGACGCACGCCTGATTTCGATTTGGTTGTTCGAGAAGGTGAGTCTTTGGATGATATTGATGAATATGGCTTTACGCCGCTCATTGAAGCGGTGATCACGCGCCAACCGGCAATCGTCGAGCTTTTGCTTAGTAGAAAGGTTCTGATTGATAAATCGGATGTGACTGGGCGTACGGCTTTGCATTGGGCTGTTGATAATCAAGATGTGGATATCTCTCGTTTGTTGCTCGAGCACCATGCCAATCCTAATGCTTATACCACTGCTGGATTATCCATTCTGGTTTATCCTGTTTTAAGAGGCCAAGATACTCTCAAACACTTATTGTATCAACATGGGGCGAAACTTGATTTTGCGCTTGATTTTATTTATGGCAAATTACTTGGACATCGTTTTGAGCTGAAAGGGGATGTGGACATTGTCAATGCAGAAGGGGAATTCATTGAACTTGACTACGAGGGATTCATTCTTGAATTCACGGTTGAGATCATCAAAGATTCGTTGCGACGGTTTACGAGCAGCTACTCCACCAAGCATTTGCGACATCATTTTCATTATGTCTATGGGATTATGGATGCCTTTGGTATTGCTGAAGAATTGTTACAATTACAACATCACGCCGCACACAATCAGGATCATTTCGAACAATTAGCCGAGTTGATTCAATCCCCCATTCTCATTCTACCGGCTGCAAGCCGTGGGCATGCCCTTGGTTTTGTTCGTTATCAACAGTGGTGGGCTAAAATTGATCGGGGCGAGAACAGTTTGAAAGAAGGGAGTGTGACGATTTATCGGATCCAAAAGCCGGATGCTTTTGATGTTCGTTTTTTGCACGATTTTCTTTATAAAAAACAAACTCGCCGTTATTATCATCAAGAGATCAATCAAACGTTGGGTTTGGAGCCTTTTGCACAAATACCGATGAGCTCACAAATTGTAGGGAATTGTTCTTGGGCGAATATCCAGGCCATAGTGCCTGTGGCCTATGTGATGCAGCAGCTCACAACGATTGAAGCTTATGATGTTCACGATGCGTTGGAGCTTTATGATGAATGGATAGAATGGGATAAAGATAGGGCATTGGATGAATGTGTGCAGCGGTTTTATTTGGCAGATCCTGCTCGAAAGGCCAGTTTGGTAGCGATGCTTGCTGGTGTGTTGTTTCAATCTTGTGATGATCAAATGCCATTACATATCGAACGCGCTGAAAAAATATTAACCATTCTTACGTTGCCTGATTATTATTATATTTTGCAAAGTTATTTGGATGCTTATTGTATCAAACGGTTCACCAGAAAGGGTAATAATTTACTCAAACTTTTAGATGATTGTGGGGTGAATCCGAACATTGGAATAAGTCCGATTGCGACCGGATTGCGGGAGCGGTAGTGTTAAAGATCGCTTAAGTCAAGGTTAAGAACTGCGCGGTTCACTTGATCTCTTCTGATATTGATTCTAGACTGGCTAAATCAGGGATAAACATGTGAGCGTGTATGATGCTTTATCAATTATTCTCCTGGCTCAAAGGTACATCAGCCGATGTGCCCATACTACAACCTACGATTCCTCGTGCTTTTTTTGAATCAGAACTTCTTAGTGCTTTAAAATATCAGAGACAATTGCGGGGGGAGTTACATGCGTCAAGGCTTGATCCGTCTTTGTTGTTAAGTACTAAAGCAGCTGCTTTGAGAATGGCACAACATGATGAATTTCTTCAATTTTTGTCAGCATGTGAGAAAGCATTGGTGGGGCGAGAACAGGTTCCTGTTTTTTTGGTCGCATTAAACGCATTGCTCATGCAAAGTAACCCTTCGATGCATGGGGAAAAAATCACCTTTCTTTTTTCAAAATCATGGATTGAAAACAAAGAAGAAACGCTTCGGTTTTATGAGCAACATCATCATCAGTTGGCGCAATTTCAACCAATCATGTTGCTTCTCTCCTCTGAAAAGATGCTAGAAAATCTTCTGGAACTGACAACGCATCTGAGATTTCAAGAACACGCGCTCGCCATGATCCCCTTGTTCCAGGTGTTTATTGAGGACACAGAGCACTTTGCGGCTGCTATTCTTTGGCTTTTCAAACGTGGCGTCACCATCGAACAAGTGCTTGAAACGGACTTGTTGCAACGGTTCATGTCTTATCATTTGGCATGGTTGGGGGTGTCTAAAAATCCACTATCGCAAATGTATTCGTTGTTGGCGACAAGGCCTGAGGGAGATGGTTTGGTAACAGCGGCCGATCAGGTGAAGTGCGAGGAGCGAGGATTTCATTCCTATGCGTTGACTGGGGTTCTTCGAGAAGATGCGGTGCTTCGTCATGTGCCGATAACTACCCATGCTATGGTCACGACCCCCACAGAAGACAATTTCAAAGCGTTGTATCGGTGTTTTGGACTTCCTTTTCTAACGCTTGCATTGATTCAGCATGTAGAGCACCCTCATGCGGTGATCCAGGCCAGCTTTCATCATGTATTGAATCAAGATGGGTGTGACATTCCTGCCTTTATCAATCAGATAGCTTCCATCGGATCTAGGCCCGCGCTTCAGATGTTGTCCTCGTTGTTCGAAGATGAGACTCTTGAAAAGTTGCTGGTAGATCATAGTGGCGCTCTTTTACATTTGATAACGTTTCGACCTTCTTTGTTGTCACGCATCGAGGAAAGCGATGTCACAAAATACATTCAACACATTTGTCTCATACATGACCAAGTTTTTGAGGTCATGTCTCAATTATTGGCCTTGTTCAATATCACTCGTGAGGTGCATCAGACCATGGCCACAAACGTGTATGAGGCCATTTTGGATGTCGCTTTGACAAATTCCGCCTTTTTTGAAGACAGGGCCTTCATCAAGGAGATGCGGAAATGGTCTGGAAAAGAGGCCATTTTGTCTCATCGAGGTCAAATGCTTCAGTTGCAATTTGGGCAGTGTGTCGAGGAGTATGTCCGAGCTCCAGGCATGATGTCTGAACGATTTCATCTCATTGAGGACAATTGGTTGCAGATGTCACGTCAGCTTGCTCTTTTGAGGGAAATTATGCCGTTAACGGCTCAAATGCCAGAAGATAAATTTAAATTATATGCCCATGTAGCAAAGGCCTATTTTGCAGCGCATCCGGAGACTTTTGTCCTCGATGATTTCATCTCGTCATTAGAGATCACCCCCACGTGGTTAGCGGATGGTGTGGGTGAATATGAGCGTGTTTTGATTGAGCTTTTAACAAGTCTTGATGATGAGAGCATCCGACATCTCATCATGGGGAAATTTGAGATCCTTGGTGCCCAAAAATGTCGCTGGATGGATGCAGATTATGGTGGTGAAACGGTGTTTCAGAGAGCAGCCGGTTTGGGCAATGTGGGACTTATTCGGTGGTTTGATGCGAGTGGTCGAATGGACGAACGGGTCGTTCAGGAGGCCATCCACCTTGCGGCTGATCGACATCAATGGTCGGTGGTTGATTATTTTTGTACCACATCTACCCATGTATTGAGCCAAACTCACTTAAAAAGTCTCTTGGTCCTGGCAGCAGATGACGGGCAGTTGAGTACCGTGACACTCTGTGTGGGGGCTATTCGGCATTTGCAGGAAAAACACATGGTGGCAGCTTTTCTGAAAGCTGCTTCAAAGGATCATCTTTCTGTGGTGGCTTATTTTTGTCATCTGGATCCAGGGGCTCCATCGGATGAGGTGCTGGCGAAAGCATTGAAAGTCGCTATTCAATTCCATAGCCTGAAGATCATTGCTTTTATGGGAGATCTGCCGCGAAGGAAAGCCTTGGTCAGTATTGCTGAGCGGGCATTGGTGCATGCGGCCACTCGAGATGATTTATCGATGGTGCAGACCCTTTGTGCTTTAGGAACCCTTGCACCTAGCCGATCTATTCTCCACGATGCTTTGTTGAAAGCGGCTCAATTTGGTCATGTGTCGATTGTACCGTTTTTATGTGATTTGGAAGCGATCGTCCCATGTCAAAAAATCGTGGAAGAAGCGCTCGCTCTGGCTATAGCCGATGGACATCTCGGCATGGTGCATCTTCTTTGTTCTGAAGTGAGGAGTCGTCCTAGTCAAATGGCGGTTGAGCGGGGGTTTTTACAGGCTGTTGAAAGAAGGCGCGTTGATGTTGCCCAGTATTTGTCTTCGATGGAGGGCTTGCCTGTGCGGCAACGAACTTTTAATCAGGCTCTACAGCTCTCGGCCAAACGTAAGGACATCGCTCAAGTCATCCTTTTGTGCCACCTGGCAACGCCTCATGCCATTGAAAAGACCTTTCAAATGGCGGCCAAACTTGGGCAAGTCGAAATGATGAAGCATTGTTTTGATACCTGTCCTCCACCTCGAGCAACCATCCTTTGGGCTCTTCAGAAGGCTGAGTCCAATGGAGCAGAAGCCGTGGCGATCTATTGTCGTGCGCTATTGGATAGAGCACAAGCCAGCGCTATGTCACTGAGGCCAGGCCTTCATATTGATTTGCCTCGCTCATTAGTAAAAGCAACCCCATCTGCTATCCCGCCTCATATTCGAGTGTCACCTTATGTGTTAACCACTCGTGAGTCGAGACCAAGTAGCGACAACGCCTCTTTAAGAAAAACCGTCAGTTGCGGCGCATTAACGAAACTGGGTTTGTTTAAATTGGGAGGGCGACGTCCTGATCTCGAGCGAGAAGGCAGGGTTCAACTCTCACATAAAAGCATTGGGGCTGTTCCCCATCCAT
>JAPLRK010000069.1:28630-67789 GCA_026399195.1 Legionellales bacterium | reverse complement strand
TGTTCCCCATCCATCTTAAATTATGCTAATCTTTGACGATTGGAGTCTGGACATAAAAGGGGTGGATCAGGGTTGCTACCTTTTCCGGAAATCCTCTGAGGTGGCGCGGTGACTTTATTGTTAGAACATGTTTTCTTAAAAAAAAGGTAACTATTCAGCAAGGAAGTGTAAGTGCGCGGTCAGTTATCATTGAGAACGAAGAGAAGGTGGGGCTACTGTCGCGACATACGGATATTTTTTGTCGGAGAAATCTGTTCCGTACTTCGAGCGGGATTGATATCCAAACCACCACGTCGAGTATATCTGGCTTCAACCGTTAAGGACTCAGGTTTGCAGCGAGTCATAATATCCATGAACACTCGCTCCACGCATTGTTCATGAAACTCGTTGTGATTTCTAAATGAAACGATGTATTTCAATAAATTGGCTTTATCGATCTCAGCGCCGGAATAAGAAATTAAAATAGAACCCCAATCAGGTTGGCCTGTGACCAAACAATTTGATTTTAATAAGTGAGAAACAAGATTTTCAGAAACAATGCTGTCTGGATTTGCAAATATAAAGTCTGGATTCGTAGTGTATGTATCACAAACCACATCATAATCATCAATGCATTGGCCATTAAAGCCTTCAATAGGCTGACCACACAGCTCATCTAAGTGATATAGGGTTAGCTTAACTTCACCGTCCACTGTTTTAGTAATATCGCGTTCAATTGTCTTTTTAACGTCGTCTTCCGATTCAAAAGACGTATTATTGAATGAATTCAGATAAAGCTTGAACGATTTAGATTCGACAATATGGGTAGAAAAACATGAAATATCAAACTGTAAAATGGCAACTTGCGGTTTACCTTTTGCATTCAACCAAGACACTTCATAGGCATTCCAGGTATCAAATCCGAAAAATGGAAGTGGATTCGGCACATTAATTTCATCGCGCTTTCTTTTCCGTGGAATTGGAAAAAGCAATTCTGGTGCATATTGCGTGATATACGCCGATTGTTTACCCAATGGCGCGGCCTGGATGTTTTTTTCTTCTGCAGATAGAAGGCTCATTCATTTACCACAATCGTCAAGTTGAGAGTATTTTATCCAAAATCATTGAAGGGTCAAGTCATTTGTCAGCGAAAGGCCCTGGGCGGTTATTGATGCACGGCAAGACCTGATCCCTCACTCGTGAGTCGTTATCTAAAATTGAAGCAACAATTCAGAAAGGAAGTGTAAGTGCACGGTCAGTTATAATTGAGAGTGTGCTATAATACATCGTAGTGATCATATAATGAGATTCTATGGTGAATGAAGCAGATTTGAAAATACAGATCGCACAGAAATTGGATCAACTTCAAGAAAAGGTTTTATCATTGACTGGTGAGCATCTTATTGACGAGGTGGTGTTCGTTACTGATGATTATGCCAGTCTATTTGCTGATTTGTTTGGGGGAGTAGGACAAGACAGCTATATTGACACCTTCAATCACACAACCCCACGGGAAGCTTTTCAATTTTACCTTCAAACGTTACATGCTATCCAACAAACCATCCAGAGATTACCTTTTCCAGGCAACATCAAAGAGACTCTACTCGCGAAAATATCAGACAATATCAATTTAAATTTTCTTAAAAAATTTGAAGAAAAAACCTTAATAGAGAGTGATTATTCGGTCATTTTAGAACAGAGTCGATCGGATGTTTTCGTCAATGTCGCTCAGGTGAAAACCTGGGGTACCACCGATGAAATCAGCAGCGGATTGAGGAGTATTGTTCAACATCATGCTACTGGCGAAAGTATTGGGCATACCGCGGTGGTTATGAGAATTGCAGGTGATCCAAAAGGCGCTGCACTCATCAAAAAATATTGTCTTCATGACGATGGCACTATAAAAATTCCATTTGAAATCAAACAGCATGGTCCTCATTTTATGTATGAAGTGTATTGGAGTTTTTGGCCCCCAGGTGGCTTGAAGACCATCGAGGAAGATCTCGCCGATTTGCGAAACACTGAAGAAAATGACCCTCTCAACATTTTCAAAGCAATGCCTATGGAATTAAAAACTCGCTACTTGACACAAAGATACACCAAAGTGTCACAAATACCCGAATTTCTTGTGCCAAACGCCCTAAAAAAACCAACCATTTTCAGCACTCGGATCCCGAAGACTCGTATCATGGCCGTACCTCCCGTTGCAACGCTTGATCTTGAGACTCTAGAACCAGATGAGTTTCGCAGGCAATTTTTAAACACAAAGTTAGAGCAGTACCAATTGAGAGATGAACTTCATTCTCTGAATGTCTTGAAAGAAAATTACTTCTCAGAAGGAAAGCCGTTTGATCCAAATAGACCGGAAAGCATGCAAAGCATCGATGCCAAATCGAATTTTTTATTGCTGTTACATCGATTTCGAAAAGGCTTCACCGACGAATCCATGGTGGCTCGCATCTTACTGACGCATCAAATCACACCCATTCAATCAACAGTCCTCCTCAATGACATCAACCGACTGATAGAATCACGACAGGCAGCCATAGAACACATCGATCAAGACATAGAAAAATCATCCAACTTGATGCTTGAACACAAGCCCGAATTTTTCTTAATCAAACATCAAATCCATGAATTGCAAAACAAGCTACTCATAAGCAAAAATTCCGTGAAGATGGCAGAAACATTAGATACCCTGATTCATCAAAAATTACCGCTCAGTTTATCGCCAGAGCAGATCCGAACTTTTACGCTATTTTCTGGTGCATTTGACAGTTCGTTGGCATCCCCTCTGATTCAAAAGGTGGTCAATAGTAAAACGATAACACCTGTTGATGCAGAAACATTCAAAGATCTCTTAAGGGATTATCTCCCCAAAATTAAGGCAGGCATGACGAAAAACAAGCGCTTGTTATTCGAAAGAATGAAGGACTTCACCACGCTCAACGATACACAGAAAGTAGACAGACTTGCTTTTGTTAGCTATGGATTGGCCCACAATGCAGGAAAATTGGTTCAATATGCATCTGGGGGTATTGACATCACGAAAGGCCATGCTGCATTGCTAAAAAAACAAGCCGAATTATTGGCACTCCAAGTCAGACTTAAAATCAACTTAAACACAACCTCAGATGATTTTTTGCAAAGAAACATTCATCTTGGCTCCTCAAATGATGTCACCTTGCGTGGTTTTGATCTTGAAAAAATGCTACAAAAAGCCAGTGAACTCCTCTCTGGTGGTCATGCGTTTCACCTTGGACGAGAAAACTGCTCAACATCGACCATGAAATTACTCAATGCTGGTGCCCCAGATGAGTTAAAAACCGTTTTTGAATGGGATGAACGGCGCGAAGGAGAGATCATCCCATCCAACGCGTTATTAACCAACCCACAATCTGTTTTTAGCGCGGCAAGGCTCGCTGAACTCTCAGCTCGTGGCCATGCAAAAGCCCAAGAATTCATTCGAACGAAAAAGACCGCTCAGCCTGAGAGAGATTACAACAGAGTGCTCAATGAGATCGTGAAGGAAGTCACCACAGAAACTCGAGTGGTTTCTCCTAGCACGTTTAAAATGGGTGTTTTTTTCTTCAAATGTCTACCCTACCTTTTCAAACTGTATCGAGATATTTTTCAATCGGCCATCCAGTTCAACAAAAGAGTCGCTCATGAGCAAGTGCCTACTAAAATTGCTTCTGAAATCAAAGCCCTGAATGGTGGCGCATATCAGCTTATCGACTCGCCGAGTCCCTCTTTGGCCATTCATCGAATGCTATCAATGCTTTGTGAGGACAAATCTAAAATCCCATTTTTTGAAACGGATACTTTGGCCCGCGTAGAAACATATATCTTATCCATCAAAGCCAAAAGCCCCAAAACAATTGCCGATAAAGCAGCCCTTGCAAATCACCAACGCATTGAAAGCGTTCGTAACGATCGCATCCAAGCCGTCGAATTGGCCATGATTTCTAGAAAGGCAACCAGAGAGATTCTTGAGCAAAAAGAACGCCCATCAGTGCCTTTGATTTGGACGATGAGTGATGCGGAGAAAGCACATGCTTTCGTACAACATGTCCTCATCACCTATCAATTATTACGAAACCAAGATCCCCTATCTTTCTTACGAAAAAATTTCGCAGGGACATTAGACAAAAACGCCTCTCATCAAGACAAATTACAAAAAATTCACGAACAAATCACCCATTATCCCAATGGCCGAACAGCAAAGGCTGTTGAAACCTGTCTGGATAAGGATCCCGTGTTGCGTGAATTTTACACAGCATCTTGCGGTCACAAACTTGGGATCTAGATACTTCCAATGACGATGTCGATCGGTCAATCCAATTTTTAGCCGTTTTTTAAGTGAATTAAATAATCAAAAAGATCATGTAAATACCTGTATGAGCTACAATTAGACTATACATTTAAAATGAAGTAACACTCTAAAGGTTGGGGAGATGATAGATGAGTAAATATGTTAGTGAGGTCGCGGAGCTATTTTCTGTTCTAGAGAAAGATCAAATTCATTCGTTTGTAAAAAAATTAAGTCTTGATCAAATCAAAATGGTCCATTCGGAAATTGTGCCTACAATTCCCACCTTAGCTAGGAGACAGCAGCTAAAGGAATGCTTAATGGAGAGTGAAAATCAAATCGCTACAGAAAAAACAGCTGTCATCATAGAACCATTACAACAATCGGAGACCATGACCGATGACCTTAAGAAGGTTTATGAAGAACTGACGCGTGCAATCCTTTTAGAGGTAGACTCTCAGTCTACAAGAAAATTGTTGTTGCAGAGAGCAAGTGATGATGAATTATTTGTTCTTAAACGTAGATTAGCTACGATGAGTTTCAGTGAATTAGTTGAGGCATGGCAGGTTGATATAGAGGTTGAAACAAGAAAGAGAGAAAATCTTCCAAAAGAGGCTCCACATTGGAAAGAAGGCTATCAAAAGAATTGGAGAAAAAGGCATGGAAATACGCGATGGGAATCCAAGGTATGGCAAAACATCATCAAGAGGCAGCATCAAATAAATCAAGAATTAGATAAGCTTTTAGCTAAAACTTCTCTTGAGTCTCACAAGCGCGAACCCAATATTTTATCTAAAATTTGGAGATATCTATCTAAGACCATTATCAATTTGATGGTGGGTTTTGTAAAAGTACTGTTTTTTGTTCTGGCCGCAATACCCTATGCTGTCAATAAGGTATCTTCTCGTACTCCTGCAAAGGATAAACCTAAAAAACCAGAACCTCTCCCAGAAGGGTTTTCAGAGGAAGAGAGGGCTAAATTAGAGATGTTGCGCTTTGGGGGAGCGCAGGAAGTTGCCAAAGCTACAGGCTTCAACGAAGTAGGCGGCGAAAAAATACGTGACAAAGAGAATATGAGATTATCCCTTATGACTCGTTTTGGAATGGTCTTAGCTTCTCAGATGGTTGCAGGAACAAAGAATGCTCATCACCGCCGATTGAATACCGTTCTGGAATCCTTAACAAGAGACAATGATGACAATGCCGCAATTGAATTAGTACGTGATGCCATGAAGGGTGTTCTTGATGACTCAGATCGGAATCCATTAAGAGGAAAGCATGCTTGTGCTACTGGAGGGGATGCTGAGCTAGTCACCGCTATGGAATTCGATGTTATGGGTCAGTTGGTAGATCGTCCAGAGGAGTTTCAACAGGCTGGATTATTCTTATCAGAAACAGATAAAGCTAAAATTGAGCTTTATTATCAAAACATGAAAGATACTACAGATTTAAGTCATATGCTGAAGAAAGTCTGCTCCGATTGGGGTGGATACGTTAAAACTGAACCGAAAAATGGAGAGCCAGAAAATAGTTACAAAGAGGTATCAGAAGGATTTCTAGAAAAACAACAGAGTTATCAAGATAATCTTTCCTTGGCAAGTAGAGCCTTACAAGCCGCAATTAAAGATCTAAAAGATGGAGCATCATTATATCTTGAGACCGGCTTAGAAGGCCATGCGATGCAATTGATCATAAAACGAGAGGGAGAAAAGATAAAACTATCCACTTATGATTCTTCTGGCGCGATCGAGAATACTGTCCTTGGAAAAGGGGGGCTTGATAGTATAAAAAATGGACGAAAAGGTTTCTGGGATACCGCTGGCAACGTCGGGTTATGGACTGCTATTAACGATTTATTTAGTTGGGCTTCTGGTCTCTATCAATTATGGCGAAAGGGAAGCGAGTCTATGCGAAAGAATGCACTATCCTTTACTGTTCCTCAAAAAAAGTTACTTTCTAGCGAAGGATTAGGTTATTTAAGCGCATTAATCGATTCTAATTCAATGGCCGGTTGGGCAAAAACTCATATTGATTTAAAACTGAAGCGTACCACCAGGGAAGAACGAAGCCACATGGGGTACTTCGAGAGGTTGATAGCATTGAATGACCGATCGAATGCTTATTCAGAGTATCTTAAAAAATTTACCTCAATTGCCTCTGCAGAGGCACCAGCAGAATTTCAAGATTTATTGCAGAGACCACAAAACACATCGAACTGTTATGCTAAAAAAGCGCAGTCTTGTGAATTATATGAACTAGGTAAAGGCACCTATAAAAAAGTTCGACTGGCTATGTTAATGGCGCAAAGAGAAGGAATATTGAATGAGGTCTGTGGAAAAAAAGGAGTAGAGCATGGGGAAGAAGGGCCAGCTTTTGTTGGTTCAGAATATATCAACATGCTCAGAACTATCGAGCCTGAATATCTTTCCCCGGCTGAGCTACATGAAGTATCCATGCGTTTATGTGAGCTAAAAAGAATTCCAGATGACCAATATTATAAACAATATTTTACAGCATTGCTCGATGCTAAAACAAAGCTAACAGCTCAGGCAAAAAAAGAAAATCTTCCAGTCATCGATCGTATTAATGAGAAAATTTCTAGCCATGCCAAAGAATTATATTTGTATTTAAAAAACAACAATCGAGAAGAAGCTATTCAAGAATGTTTTGTCTCAGCTGTCACTAACAAAGATCCCAGCCAATGGGGATCTGAAGTGATGCCGTTGAAGACGGATGAACATGGACAAATGAGTGACTCTGCATTGACAAGTTTAAGCGCGTACTCGAATGCACTCGCATGGAAGGCGGCCATACAATTAGTTAATCATCAAATTAAAAAGTTAAGCGTTCGTGAAAGACATATATCATCTGATATGGAGCGCTTGCCACATGCCAGCCGTCTGGCAGCAAGGGCTGTGACAATGAAGCATTTGATAGAGGCTAATGTTGTCAGTTTTACCACCGGTGCCGCAAGACATGAGGAAATTAAAATCGAAATAAGCGTCACAGGTGGCAGTATGAAAGAAATTGACATAGCCACTTTCCTTCATCTTGTAGTAAAAAATAAAGCATCATTAACGCATCCTAATGTTGTCGGGATTTTAGATTATTTGCGTAATTCGTCATCCTCTGTTGAAGAGCGATACACTAAGATTGTTTACACTATCCAACGCCAAGCGTTCATAGATAAGCTTGCAGTAAGTCTTGATGAAGCCGCTAAAACACTGGATTCCGTGGTTACAAAACTGATTGAAAGTAAAAGGAAATTGGAGGAAATGATTCTTCAATCTCAAGATATGATTCTTTCGCTGAAAGAAGAAATTAGCATGGAACAGACAACTATTAGTCTCGGTAAAAGATCTGTTGGATTAAAAAATATGGAATTACGCCTAGTGTTACTTGAAAAAGAAAGCGAGGAACTCACGAAATTGAATATTTCAGTCATCGGGAGGATTAACCATCTTTCAGGTGATGAGACCGTGAGTGGAAGTCCTAAAAATACAATCTTCAAAGCTAAAAATATGCTTGAAACCCTAACCGCTAAAGACAGTGCCTTAAAAACAATCAATGCTGTGAGTCAGACGTTTACTTCGGCAGCAAAAGAGCTTGAAAACGTTCATCAGCACATAGAGGATAGCCTAAAGGAATTTGAGCTAGATGATCTTGAGCGAGAAAGGAATCGTCGGGTCATTCAAATGGGTCTATTTAGAAAACAGGTCATCACTCATCATCTGGAAACACATGCTGAATATAGAATATTAGATCTACTTTCTGCAGGAAGATTTGGAAAAGAAAAAGACAAGAACAGAGAGCTGTATCAACAATCACCGGAAGAGAGGGCTAAATTTTTCAAAGAAGGAAAAAATACTCTCCTATCAGGATCAGTGTTCCAAAAAATTCAAAGGGTAAATCAAAGAATAAAGGCGAAAGTTTTAGAGATGGTAGAACGAAAAGTCATCTTAGGTACTCATCATCATGAGATAAGTACGATTGATTCAATGGGTAGTCATCATGCTGAGTATATTAAGATTGATGAGATTTCAAAGGAGGGCAGTAATCTACCCATTCCTACAGAAATTAAAAAAGAATGGGTTCGTGTGATGTTTGGTATTTGGTTAAAGCATGAAAACCCAGAAAAATTATGCAAGATTCAGAAAAGCGCAAACTCAACTTTGGCCGTTAATGACGCGTTTCATCACTTTTTAGAACAAATCGCTAACATCAAATGCGAAGCTCTTCGACAATCAGGTTACCCAATCTCTCTAGCGGAAGGCCAAGCTCAAGAAATGGGAATGAAACCCATTGAGATTGAAAGATTTCGTGAAAAACGTAAAGAAGCGGCGCTTTATATCGCATCAAAATATCATAGTTCAGCGTTTAAAACAGAGCTAGGCACGAAAGCGCTAGCGAAGCCAAAAGCAGAAGTTTATGTTGCAGCCCCTCAGATTCCAGGTACAGACTTGGTGAGTCGGCATGCGGCAGTTTACTCCGAAGCTTTTCTAGTACAGAAACTGGCATTTAGAAGTTTATACGAAAATACCGTCATTGATGGAAGTACTTTGAGGTTTTTGCGAGAAAATTTAACACCTATATCTAGCGGAATAAGTGAAGAGGAATGTGCTCAATATTTTGGAGAGGTTGCTGCATACTTGCAAAAGCTAAAGACATTTAACGGATTAGAGAATAAAGGTGAACGAGTAACGGAATTTTGTCACGCTGCTGTCTCTGTGATCTTTGGTCTGCATCAAATTCCGCCGGCATCGCTCGTAACCGAATTGATGGAAAGCATGCTGGAGCGCTATAGAACAGAGGATGAACTCATCAAGGATAAAGATAAGAACGTTTTTGCTGATACGTTCGTAAGCCTTAATAACAAACAAAGAAGCCAACTTTTATCAAACGTGATTAAGTTGAGTTTATCACAAATGGGTGGGGCAAAGGTTAATCCAGCCTTTTTTTCAATGATCAAGCAATGGGAAAATGTGATTATTCCTAGTGATGAGGCGATGTCAATAAAAATAAAGTCACTCACTGCGGATGGCACCCAACCTGAGGATATGGCTTTATTAAAAGAAATTGACCAGGCTATTCACAAATCTCCAATCAGTCTGGAAGGCATCTGTGAAGGGCAGAAGGGATTACAAATCGCTTTATCCGTTTATGGAAAAGAAACGGCCATTGATGAGAAACTTCGCCGAATAGCCGAACGTTTGGGGATGAGAAATGGTGATGTCTTGTTGGCTTATCAATTCATCACCTTTTATTCAAATCATCAGTCGCTGCTTTCAATTGATGGTATTAATAGCACACAAGGTCGTGAATTATTTGATAGAGCCTTTTTAGCGGCGTTTAGAAGTAGCAAAACTGATGAAGAAAAATGCCAGCTTTTGGACTTTGTAAAGACACTTCCTATCGATCAGAAAAAGCATCCTTGTCTATTGAAAGTTCCTCATGACCTATTTATCGAAGAGCTTCTACTCAAGGCTGCCAATATTGACCCAAATCCATTTAAGAACATGACTGTGCCCTATATTCCTTCAGCAAGTCTAACAGACTCGTTTATTGATGAATTAACTTTACCGAACCCTATAAGCACATCGGCGCCTGATGCCACGGACCGATTATTTGGGTTTGCTAGAAGTATCAATAGTCTTGCGCTCAAAATAGAGAATGAGCAGAACAAAGAATCATTCGATCAAATAAGGTTAGATGAACTTTATGCCAATTTAATATGTTCAAAATTGGCCTATCAATTAACGTTTGAACAAGCAGATGAAAATACACTTGCGAACATGAATCAGAATTTTGAATTTATTAGAGAAATGAGCTTAGTTCAGTCGAATATGAATACTCTTCAAGATAGTTTGACTCAATTTTCAAGTCATTTGCATGAGGCCGGCCGCGCTGAACTATTTCATCAGGTTTTTAGCCAATTTGTGAGCTGTCTAAAATTTGACGGTCTCCAGATAACCCTCTCTGAAAAGCCAACCCCCATCAAAAATCTCCCTGGTTTTATCTCCTTGGGAAGCAATAAAAGCTTAGATGTCTTACATGGTGTTATTTATGTTGGTAATCATAAGTTAGGGGTCATGCCAGCATATATTCAAGCAAATATAGCCTTACAAGCACTAGGAATTGAGCATTTGCCTTTTAAACCTCAAAACGGCGGATATATTTATTCAGAGGAAGTCGTAGAAGATGATAAGAGAACTAGCAAAATAAAAGCCTCTATCATGCCCCAAGCGGACGGAAGCCTTGTGATTCAAAGAGAATTAAAAACGCTGGATGATGATTCTATCATTCTTCAATATATCGAACCTGATCAGATGGCGTCGATCCCCATTGCATTAAAGAGAAGAATTAAAGCTGAACATTATTTTATTGATTCAACGGGTGCAATACACGCTTATACAGCTGATTTTACACCCATATTAAAATTATCAAAAGAGCAAGATAGTGACATCTGGAGTGGTACTTTATTAGATCATAGAGGGAAAAAAATTTCCATTCATTGCAATGCTGGCAAGGACTCAGCCGCTAAGAAGCTATCCACGATCTTCCCTGCAGATGAAATCATCAGTATTGATAAAAGCACGATTTATGTCCCATCAATTTCTAAATTTTTGATTTATAATAATAAAAAAACAAATTATATCCTTTCGGACACTCCAACACTGGCAGGTTCTACCTCAACAAGACATCTTGTCATAACGAGAGAGGGGAGTGCCTACACTGAGAAAGAATTATCACCTTCTGAAATAAAGGAAGTCAATGGACTGAAAGTGCAGATCAGTGAACTTAAGGGTGAAGTGATAGGTTTGAAAGAGAAAGTCAATCAGTTAAAACAAGACTTAGGATCTCCTGTGATCGGTGTGGGTGTTAGAGAAAAAGCCGAAAACGAATTACAGAATGCCCAATCCAGGATCAAATTACTCGAAGGGACTGGTCTGCTAAGTATACAAGCTCAAGAAGAAATTGCCAGGAAGATTAAGGAGTGTGAGACTCAAATTACAGAAATGACCCATCCGGAATTTTTTATTTTTGTTCCTAAATCACCCAAAATGATCACCTTAGAAGTAGAGCTGATAGATTTAGAAAATGAAGTACAAAAGGCCTATAAGGCGTTTAAAGAAGGCGAAAAAAATAGTGGTACATTAGCTACAAATTATAATAAGGCAAAGCAAGCCTACTTTGAGGGGAAGCAAAAACTTGACCAATCCTATGCAGCAGCAGATTACCTCCGAACTTATGGTGTTCAAGAGGGCGTATTAAAGGCAAAGGACTTTCAAAGTATTTTTCATGTTGCTGAAATAGAGGATAAAATTCATATTTTAACCCAGTTGTTGGGTGCCAATGTTCCAAGAACTCCTTTAAAGTCTAATGAATTAGAGCAATTAAAAAATCTTAAGAAAAAGTTTACAGATTTGAAAGAAGACAGGATTTTAACACAAGATGAGAAATTAGCTCTCCTGATGTTGATGGGTATAGAGCTCCAACATCATTTATTGGAAAGAGGAGCTTGTGCCAGTGGTAAACTCAACATTTGGAACAGAGAAGCTTATAACACGCTCTTGATAGAATTTAAGAAGGAAGTGTACGATTTAAAGGATGTTTCTGCGGCGATTCCTTTAGAAGATTTCTCGGAGCTTTGGCAAGCCATACAATCTGAGTTTGAAACTGAGGAGGATACATTACAAAACTTTTTTATAAAACCTTTGACCGTTGTCTCAACAAGTGTGAAAAAAGCGATAAGCATTAACACGAACACAACCCAGATGCCAATTGAGTCCATAGGTGCACACTCTTTGGTTCAATTTAACGACTCTCTCTTAGTCATTGATGGTACGCAACTGGAACTTGAAAAACGATTAAAGGAGGGTTTGGCTCTATTTTCAGACTCGATTCAAGCGCAAGAGGCGGGTTATTATTACGAAAACGATGGATTATTTAGCACCCAAACTTTGGAAAAATTATTTGGCGTCACTTCTAAGCATGCTGGTGTCGGGGGCTTAAGTCAAAAAAATATTTCAGAATTATTTGAGTTAATGAAGAAGGACAGATGGGTCCAGGGGGCTGGACCTACTGGGAAAAACACTTATCAACTCACGCAGCACCCAAGCGAATGCTATTCTTCAGTGAAAATCGAAAGTTATCTATCAGGACTTGGATTTGCACGAAATGAAACTCGTACCATTTCAGACAGACTTGAAACATTTTTATACCAAACGGCGGTTAATGGTAGAAGCTATTCTATAAAAGAGGGCGCTAGAGACGAGTTATTTACAAAAATCAGTGAAGCGCAAGAGAACTACAATATTGAGTATTTGGAGGCCAAAGATAAGATTGAGTCCCTCTTAGCGGATTCATCTCCTAAAATTTCCGTTGCAGAGCTCTATGCGGCCTATCTTCTCAATGATTACAGTAGGATCCTTTCTAGGTTCTCTCCAAGAACCAACTTGAAGCAAGTTGAGATTGCATTGAACAACGCCATGACGCGACTGCTTTATTATAAAACCGAATTGGATCATTTTAATGATGTACAAAGCACTTTCAAACAAGGGCAAGAGGCAAAAGCCATTTCAATGTTACATATTAAAAGAAATTATGCATTGGACAGGTTGCTTGAATCTGAAACTGCGCTAGACACGACTGAAACAGATCCCAAGGTGCTTGAAAAAGAACAAAAAATGCAAAGGGCCTTTCTACTTTTTGAATCTGAATTTTCTCATCGCTGTAATACGCGCCAAGTGAATATCTTCCGCGGTCTGCTTTTAGACGACGAAATGAATCCGGATAAAATCGATTCAGCTCAAGCCAGAATGGGATTTGGTAAGACGACCCTTTTGCCATTGGTTGCTCTATATAAAACTGGAGAAAAGCTTGTTCGATTTATCGTGCCAAAATCAGCACTCGAAACGAATACTGCAGAGATGTCTCTAACCTTAGGTCATTTATTGGCTGGACGTGCTGTTAAAGATGATTTCCTACGTTATCGAATAGAGGCTGATCCTGAGGCTGGGATGGGTTTGAGCAGCCCTCGATTAAAATCCCTTCAAAATGCTAAGGAAGACTTGAAGAAGAGGTTTTCCCTGTATGAGAGGATCAGAGATCATCGAGAAGTCCTCGTGCAAGCACCTAATGTTCGAAATGCTATGGAGTGCCAATCAAAGATTTTCTTAGATATGTTGCCTAGACTTAATCCTAAAGAAGGCTTACAACGTAAAGAACTCATGGAATGTATTTCAATCCTGAATAAGATTCGATCTTTAGAAACCGTGACAATATTTGATGAATTAGATGCCACGCAAGATGCGACAACAACAGATGTGAATTTTACTTCAGGTGAAAAAGTTGCCATTAATCCAGATGAGATTTATCCATTAGAGCTCATCACACAAACCATACATAGCTCAGAGGACAAAACACCCACTCACCTAGCAAAAGTACTACTAGGTCAATTTAATATTACAGATGATCCCGATGACAGTATTTTAAAATATCTTACCTCATTAGAAGTAGAGCAACCGAATTCCGTTAATCCTACTAATAGTACTCAAATCTATTTAATGCGAGCTGTTTTGACTGATCCCGTTATGTTGAGTGTATTTACTGAAAAGGAACCGGGCACTGACTTTGGGGTATGGTTTCAAAACTCTCTCAATGGGCAAAAATCATATGATTATGATGCCTTAAAGACGGCTAAAGAGCCTAAATCTAAAAAGCCCTTATTGATTACCGTTCCTTATTCAGCGGCAACTAAGCCGAAGCCACAAGGATCAAGATTCAATAACCCAGAAGTTACCGCAATCACTACCTTTTTGTATTACCTTGATCCTAGAACTGAAATTAATGAAGATCCTCATTTAGAGTTTTTAATTGACGCCATAAGAAATGGTCTGGGTGAAAAGTCTTTTTTAGATCCCACCGGTTCTCATATTGATCCCGAATTTCTAGATATTTTTTCTGAAATTAAAAGGTTAGCAGAAATAGAGGATCCTGTTTTTCGAAATTCAGAAAGAAAAAAATCCTTTGCGGATCTTGATAAAAGCCTTTCATTTAGACGAATGCTAGCTCGAATCATTATCAAAGAGCAGATACAACTTGATTCTGGAAGCGCTAACAGTAATCGATATGAGCAAGGAACATCAAGTGACGTTGTCTTTGGCTTTTCAGGAACTGCAGGTGATACCTCATCTCACTTTAAGAAAGTCATGTTAGATCCTGCAGCTGATGGGAACATGACTTTAGGGATAATGGGCCGACACAATTGTCAAGGAACTCTGTCGCTTGATACAGCTTCTTTTATGGAAGCGGGGGCGTCTTATACAAATGTACTGATTCAACAGTTAGTCACTAACTTCACGGAAAAAACAAGGACACTGATTGATGTTGGTGGGTTATGTAAAGTCTCTAATCGGCAAGTTGCAAAGATGCTTGCCATTGAACTACGGAAGCATAGCTCATCTCTTAACGAGCTAAAAGGAATTATTTTTTATGACGATGTAACTAATATGAAAAAGGTTCTTACGGTAGACAAACATAACTTCGAAACAATTGTTGACTTAACCTCAGAAATAGCCGGTGAATCTGAATCTCGTGGAAACTATTTCACATACTATGATCAAAGTCACTCACGAGGTGCTGACATCAAACAGATGGATGGAGTCCAGGCTGTATTGACCTTAAATTTTGCAGTGACTAACAATGACTACAAGCAAGCCATCATGCGGATGAGAAAAATGATAGATAAGACCTCAGGGCAATCGTTCGTAGTCGCTCTGCCTGAGCCATTGAAAGAACAAATATTTGTCGAATTAAAGCTTTTGAAGCACGATAGGCCAACAGGACTCACCGGAAATGATATTGCTTTTTGGTTAAGGCAAAAAGAACTCAAGAGTGATTCGAATAGTCTTTCTGTATTTATGTCAGAGATGGACTCGGTTGTTAAAAACGCTATTTTGCAGCAGCAAGCAGCAATCACTCAATTGATGGGGTCTGGGGCCTGGAGTGAATCTCAAATCGAAATATTTAGTCATTGCATCCAGAAACTCAACACCATTTCACCCTTTATTTCGGGTAGTTTGGCTGATTTAAAAGCAAAATATGGTGGGACATACGGTAAAATTACCAAAGAAAAATTTGTGGAAGGTTTGAAAAAATCTTTTGCTGAGCGAATGAGCTCTGTTTATACGGCCGTGAATGAAGCAAGAAAAGATTTAGGTCGCCCTTTTTTGAGGCCTGAGGCTTTCAATGCCTATGAATCAATGTCAAAGAGAATCATCCAAAGACGAGAGGCTCAATTAAGTGACACATTTGATATTCCTTCTGTCAGCGGTAGTACTTTATCTGAAGCGCATTGTGAAACGGAGAATCAATCACAAAGTCAGAGTCAAGGTCAAGGTCAAGCCAAAACCCAAACGCACTCCTTTTCAGAAGTCAAAAACGAACAAATTGTTGTCGACGCAGTACTTTTCAAACATGAGCTCCCCTTTAAACCGCCTTCTATCGACTATTTGTCTGTGCCAGAGGAAATAAATCAGTTATCTTTGGCGAGCAAAACGGCTCATATGCAGCATCTATTTCATCATGATGACCCTATTCGATGTAGCCCAAACTACACATTCGAAGAAGGTGGCAATGACCTTGTCCCCCCTATTCGATATTTTGTGGCACGAGAAGTAGGGGACCCTACAATTATTTTAATCAATCAAGATGAAGCCAATCAATTTAAAAAAACACCTATTGAAGGCTGGGGCCTCTATGATTTAAGATTCACAAAAACAGATGAGGCCTCCCAATTAAAGATGCTGATGCCTCTTGCTGGAGATGAGCTTTCTTTCTTAAAGGATCCTCATCATCCTTTTATAAAAAAATTGAATTTTACGGCTTTTAGGCAGCCAGTGATTGGAGAGAGCGTGGCACAATTAGCCGTGTCTTTTATCCACATTTTAAAACCAGAGCAACTGAAACCAACATTGGATATTTCGTTTGAAGAGACTCAAAACCTTTCCGAAAAGAATGCCATTTTTCATTTAGACAAATGGGGATTTTCTGGTAAATCTCCAGAGTGTTTTCGCCTCAAAATTGAACAAACTCCTGTAAAATTTACTGATAAGAAAGATCATGAACGTGAAATGAGAGGCGTTACAATTTCTCTAGGAGAAGACGAGGGGAAGGCTGATGTATTTATTTCTTCCAAATTGAACAAACGTATTAAAGCTGTAGAACATCCTAAAATTAAGTTTATTGCCGAACAAATTCAACAAGAGCACATAGAGGCAATTGCGGAAAGGAAAGGCCTCCTCAAAAATTCAAGCGAACTTAGAAAACAATATCAAATAACGATGAAAACCTATGGGGAACAAATCAAGGATCTAGAAACTCAAAGAGGGCTCATGATTTCAGAAAACTCAAATAAATTATTCGACCGCTTCCCTGGGCAGATGCATCGTTATCTCAATCTTAAATCATGGGAGAGCCCGATTCATGGAGAGGAGGCATTGTATTATTTGCAATTTTTTTCCCGGGATAAAGCTGAAGGTGCTTCAAAATTCGGTTTTAAATTAGATGGGCAATGGTTTGTTGAAGTTGAGGATGCCATCGGCCATTGTATCAACAAGGTTTATAAAAAAAACAAGGACAAGGTACTGAATTCAGAGGAGTTGAGTCTAGAGTTGGACATCGAGATTGATGGATTAAATAAAATTGTTGAACATAGATTTTCTAGTATGGTGGATTATAAGACGCACAATACGGTATTCATGGGGGCTTTGTTTTCTGCTAGCAAAGAGCCATCTCACATTATGGTGAAAAAAATTGGGAAAAAGAAGACGGAGGAACAACCAAAATTAAATAAAGAGGTTCTCGTATGGGGCGAAAGATTTGAGCGTGTATTTGAAGCGCTATTTTACGATCTTGCAAGTAACTTAGTGGATCCAACTGCAGGGAACCCCAATATAAAATTTAATACTCTTGTTCGGGAGATTGCTAAAGAAGTGAATACTGCGAGGGGTGCCGAGGCGCAACTTTCAGAAAAGCAGCTCCTTGATAACATATTGGAAGTAGTGAGAAACTTTGCAACGAAAAATGGTCTAGATCCCCTCCGATTTGAAAGAAAAATAAAGAACAGATTATGTTATTCAACTATTGCGGGGCCAAGTGCAAAGGTAAATATAACCTCGATGAAAGAAGACATAAGGCATTATGTTTTAAGAGGGTTTTTTGAAGCCTCGGAAACGCCGCGTGAGGAACAAAAAGAATTTTATAAATGTCTTCACGATGTCATCAATGAAAAAATGCCTAAACATGATTTCGTACTTCCTATGAGAGTATTAGATTTTCAAACCCATCCCATCTCCAAGGAGGAAATAGAGGATGCTATGAAACAAGTATTGCGTCTTCAGAACATAACAACAACGACATCAGAAATAGAGGAGTGGACGAATAATATCGCGGAGCGTTTATCAGGGCAAAAAGCCCTTACTGAGCTTTTGGAGCATTATGAACCGGTCGTGAATCGGCCTATTGAATTTGAGCCTTTAGATGGTCAAAAACGAAAAATGTTTTCATCTAGTCATAAAATAGTACTAGAGATGGATAGCAAAGTGTTGGATATTGACAACCAAATTGCTCAATTGAAAGCACAGAGAAAAACGGAAATCAGCAATATACAGAGAGAATGGGCTGTTGTTAAAGGAAAGCTAACAGAAAATACCAAAAAAGTGAAGGTATTGGGTGACGAGCTGTTTTCTGTTGGTCAGCTTATGGCTAGCATTAAAAAGTTCTTTGGTATTTTTAGTAAGGAGCATCATGTTGTTGTTGAGGAACGAGAGGGTGAGGAGACTGAATTTTTTGATGCTCATTTCGATCTACCTACCATCATAGAGCAGGAGGTTTCAGCTTCTGCAATACTGACTTTTAGGCCGCCAGAATTCTACGATACGAGAGATAACCTAGAAACACAACGCGAGCAAATGCATGGTCTTGAAGCGTCAGTAGAGCTTGAGGCTTTCAAATCTATTTTTGATCCGCTGACGGGGGCCGGTCATATCGTTGAAAAAGAAGCTCTTGAAGTACAGCCAAGAGAATCTAGTGTGGTAGGACTGCTTAGTGAACGAGCTGAAGAACAACAAAGACAAACAAGAGAGGCCATGGCGTTGAGTATTTTAGAGGGCGAAGGCGATGATCATGAAGCGCCGATCGGTGCTAAATTTGTCGATTCTGGCGGAAAACCTGTTTCGGAACACGCGAGATCTCGGCATGGATTCTTGCCTCAATGTAAGAAACCAGTCACAGCACTTGATCTCAAGGCAACTCAGAAGGCCTATCAATCGGCGAGTAAATAAGACTCTAGTGCCGCCCCCTTTAAACTCGCTCAATAAAGGGTGCGGCACTAGCCCAAATTTGCCAATAACGCATTGGCCACTTTGGATTGGCTTTTTCGTCCCAAGGCTTTGCAAATCATATCTCCTGCGGCCACGATTTGATAAATATCGATGCCTGTTTCTATTCCTAAACCGTGCATGAGATAGAGCAGGTCTTCCGTTGCCACGTTGCCGCTGGCGCCTCTAGCATAAGGACAGCCACCAAGGCCCGCTGTGTAGCTGTCAAAGCGTTTCACCCCATGTTCAAATGCTGCATAAATGTTGGCGATGGCCTGGCCATAAGTGTCATGAAAGTGCATGGCCAGTTGGCTGATGGGTAGGCTTTGTGTGATGTCTTTGACGAGTGCTATGGTTTGTTTGGGTGTCCCGACGCCTATGGTGTCTCCAAGGCTTATTTCATCTACCCCAAAATCCATGAGACGTTCTGCCACTTTCATCACTTCTTTGGGCGAAATGGCGCCTTCATAAGGACATCCCAAGACACAGGAAATATAAGCTCTTACCCGCAAATGTTCTTTTCGAGCAAGGGTCATGACGGGTTTGAAGCGCTGAAGACTTTCATCAATGGAGCAGTGGATGTTGTGTTGATTAAAGGTTTCGCTCGCCGCGGTAAATAGGGCGATGTCTTTGACTCCGACGGCAAGGGCTTCCTGCATGCCTCGCTCATTAGGGATAAGGACTGAAAAATGAAGGCCAGCAGGCTTTTGAATGGCACGAAACACAGCTTCGTTATCTGCCAATTGTGGAATCGCTTTGGCAGAAACAAAACTGGTGACTTCAATGTGTTGAAGCCCACTGGCACTCAATAGATTGATGAAATCGACTTTGGTGGATGTAGGCACCGTAGAGGGTTCATTTTGTAACCCGTCCCTGGGGCCTACTTCAATCACCGTGACTTCTGGTGGATGGTTCATGTTGAGCCTACCAGAGAAAGTAGCAGGGAGCCTTCATTGACTTGCGCGCCTATGTCATAAAAGACATCCTGAATTTCTCCATCTCTTGGGGCATGAATGGTATGTTCCATTTTCATGGCTTCCAGCACCATCAAGGGCTCCCCTTTCAAAATGTGGTCTCCTTTGTTTTTTAAAACCGCAACGACTGTCGATGGCATTGGTGCTGTGAGTTGGTGATTGGCGCTGGATAGGGCATGTGTTTCAGTGGCGGCAAAGCTTCTCTGCACAGTGATGGGACCTTGAGCGGTGTAAAACGTCATTTGCTGAGTTTTTTGTCCCACCCAAGCAGTTCTCAGTTGCTGACCATCCTCAAGCGTTAAGAGATCTTCTTTCATAGTGACTTTTAATCGATAGGCGTTTTTGTCAATGGTTAGGGTGAGATCATTCGGGCCGATAGGCGTCACAAGCACTGAATAGAGTTCTTCAGATATCATGTAGCAGGAGGTCCAATGGCTAGAGAGGTGCATTTGCCAGGCGAACGTGTCTCTCAATAAGCTGTCTTTTTGGGCATGCCATAATGCAAGATAGTCATAACTTGCTGCGAACAGTAATGCCAAGTAGGGCTCTTGTGGTTTAAAGGTGATCTGGTGTAAGTTTAGGAAGTCAGTGCTCAATTGTCCTTTGATAAAATGTGGATCTTGGATGATCTCTTGTAAATGAGCAATATTCGTTTTTACACCGCCAATGTGATAGTGCGAAAGGGCACTTTTTAGGCGCTGAATGGCTTCCTCTCTGGTTTCGCCCCAAGCAATGAGCTTTGCAATCATAGGGTCATAATGTATGGTGATATGTGAATTTAGGGTGACGCCTGTGTCTAGTCGTAGGTTTGAGCCACTGGGTTCTTTGAGAAAATCGAGTTGTCCCATCGATGGCATGAAACCATTTAAAGGATCTTCTGCATAAATCCGACATTCTATGGCATGACCCTGTTTTTTGATGTCCTCCTGACGACAGGGTAGGGGTTCGTTGGCGGCGATACGTAATTGCCACTCGACCAAATCAAGGCCTGTGATCATTTCTGTGACGGGGTGTTCTACCTGAAGGCGAGTGTTCATTTCCATAAAATAAAAATGATGATTTTTGTCGACCAAAAATTCAACCGTTCCCGCGCCTTTGTAATCAATGGCTCGAGCCACAGCGATAGCTGCAACGGCTAAGGATGCTCGTAACTCTTCTGGAAGATTGGGTGCTGGGGCTTCTTCGATGATTTTTTGATGCCGGCGTTGAATGGAGCAATCTCTTTCAAAAAGATGAATCACATTGCCGTGGTTATCCGCGATCAGTTGAATTTCCACGTGACGTGGGTTTTGGATGAGTTTTTCAATCAGCATGGTATCATCCGAAAAGCTTGATTTGGCTTCTCGTTTAGCACCTGCCAGCGCGTTAAAAAAGTCAGCTTCATTCAGAACTGCCCGCATGCCTTTCCCACCACCACCTCTGGCGGCTTTGAGCAAAACGGGGAAGCCTAAACGTTTTGCTTCATGAAGGAGCGCGTCATCGGTTTGTGCGGCCCCATGATAACCTGGCGTGAGAGGGACATCGGTCTTTTCCAACAATTGTTTGGCCAATTGTTTGGAGGCCATGGCTTTGATGGCGGCAACGGGTGGTCCAACAAAGACAATTCCTGCATGATGACATGCTTCGGCCATTTTGGGGTTTTCAGATAAAAATCCGTAGCCTGGGTGGATGGCGTCGGCGCCACAGGTGAGAGCTGTGGCAATCACGGTTTCGATGTTTAGGTAGCTGTCTTTAGATGGAGGAGGCCCGATACAAAAGGCGAAATCTGCTAGGGAGACATGGAGGCTGTCTCGGTCAGCTGTTGAATAAACAGCGACCGTCTCTATCCCCATTCGACGCGCGGTTTTAATGATGCGACAAGCGATTTCGCCTCGATTGGCGATGAGGAGTTTATGAAACATGCTGTCCTTTATTCAGAAAGGCTTTCAAACCAAGCTGTCCTTCCTCGGAAACACGTTGTTTTGCAATCAAGGTTGCCGTGATTTGCACCAGCTCGTCGTTTAAGGGTAAGTCATTGATGTGAAGGACCAAAGATTTTGCAGCGCTGACTGCGCGTGGTGGCCATTTTGCCATTTGGTTTGCGTGATTCATGGTGAAGGTGAGGAGCTCCTCGTCAGGGACACAATGCTGCACTAAGTGGGTTTCGTAGGCTCGCTTTGCATCAAAAGTTTCGGCGCTCATGAACAAGGCTGCCGCGGTGCGAGCCCCCATGGCCTTAATCACATATGGGCTGATGACGGCAGGAATGAGGCCTAAAGTGACTTCGGAAAAACAAAAGCGTGCAGTTTCTGCAGCAATGGCCACATCGCATGCGGCAACCAATCCAGCGCCTCCGCCTATCGCGTGACCGTGCACCATGGCTATGGTGGGTTTCAAACAGTGATGTAAGCTATACATCAGACGAGCCAAGATCTTCGCGTCATGGATGTTCTCTTCTTCGCTCAATAGGACCATCCTTTGCATCCAAGCAATATCGGCCCCTGCTGAAAAATGGCGACCATTGGCTTTGATGACCAGCACGCGTACCTTCGGATCGTTTTCTGCATCATCGATGTGTTGTTGCAATTGGAGCAACAGGCGATCATCAAAAGCATTGTGTTTGCTGACTCTGTTTAAGGTTAACAGCAAGACTGAGTCATGAAGTTCTGTTAAGACATCATTCATACGATATTCCTTACATGCGAAAAACGCCAAAACGAGTAGGTTCGATGGGTGCGTTTAAGGCCGCTGATAAACTCAATCCCAACACTTTACGCGTATCTTCCGGCGCAATCACCCCATCATCCCACAATCTGGCGCTGGCATAATAGGGGTTCCCTTGGATTTCATATTGTTCTTGCATGTTTTTTTTAAATAAGGCCTCTTCATCCAATGACCAGGTGGTGCCTAATTTGGCTTGTTTGTCTCTTGTGACCTGGGCAAGCACATTCGCGGCTTGCTCTCCACCCATCACTGAAATGCGTGCATTGGGCCAAGACCATAAAAAACGTGGATCGTACGCGCGCCCGCACATGGCGTAGTTACCTGCTCCAAAACTACCACCGACAATCACCGTTAATTTAGGGACTTCGGCATTAGCCACAGCCATTACCATCTTTGAGCCGTGTTTGGCGATGCCAGATGCTTCATATTTACTGCCTACCATAAATCCTGTGATGTTTTGTAGAAAAACCAAAGGAATGCGGCGTTGCGCGCATAACTCGATGAAATGCGTGCCTTTTAAAGCGCTTTCTCCGAACAAGATGCCATTGTTGGCGATGATGCCGATGGGGTGGCCGTATAAATAGGAAAATCCACAAACGAGTGTGGTCCCATAGAGGGTTTTGAATTCATCAAAATCTGAGCCATCCACAATGCGTGCAATGATCTCTCGAATATCGAAGGGCTTTCGGGGATCGCTTGGAATCACACCATTTAACTCGAGTGGGTCGAAGGCAGGCTCTCGACATTCTCGGCGATTGGGTGGCTTTAGCTTTTGTCGATTCAAATGAAGGATGACCTGACGTGCTTTTTGTAGGGCATCTGCATCATCGTGCGCATAATGGTCAGCTACACCTGATTGCCGGCAATGCACTTCAGCGCCACCCAAAGCTTCAGCACTGATTTCTTCACCAGTGGCGGCTTTGACCAAAGGAGGCCCACCTAAAAAGATCGTCGCCTGATTTTTTACCATGATGGATTCATCAGCCATCGCAGGGACATAAGCCCCTCCTGCCGTGCATGAGCCCATCACCACAGCAATCTGTGGGATGTTGTTGGCGGATAATTGGGCCTGATTGTAAAAAATACGCCCAAAATGCTGCCGATCAGGGAAAACATCGTCTTGCATGGGTAAATAGGCCCCACCTGAATCAACCAGATAGACGCAGGGGAGGTGATTTTCTTTGGCAATTTGTTGTGCTCGCAGATGCTTTTTGACGGTCAATGGGTAATAGGTGCCACCCTTTACTGTGGCGTCATTGATGACAATCATGCACTCAGTGGATGCAATTCTACCTATGCCTGTGATGAGTCCTGCCGCGGGCAGCGCAGAATCATACACTTGAAAAGCCGCGAGCTGAGACAATTCGAGAAAAGGACTGCCAATGTCCAGCAAATGGTTCAGGCGCTCTCTTGGTAATAATTTGCCATGTTGTTGATGCCTTTTTTGTGCTTTGAGATCACCCCCTTGAGCAATCTCGGCGATGGTTTTTTGAAGTTTTTTGACCAAAGCGAGCATTGCCGATTGATTTTTTTTAAATTCGGGGCTGTTGGGATCTAATTGACTCATGAGGGTTGGCATGGCTTGCTCCTTAATGGATGAGGACCTTACTAAGCACAATAACCAGCCATAAAAACCAGGTGATCTCAATGAAGTAGGGGGAATGATGGCCTTTGATGGCTCGATAAATGAGCGCGGGAATGGCAGCAATGCCCACAGGAATGAGAATCAGAGAAATGACTTTTCGGATCATGATGCCTATGCCATTGTTACTGAAGATGGGGGCTAATTTCATATTGATGAAGGTGTATAACAGATCGATATAAACAATCAATAAATGAACGTATTGCGCGAAAAGAACGACAATGATGCTGAGCAGAAGATAAATGATGGTTTGTTTGAGCATGATTATAATACCTCAATCGCAATGGCAGTCGCTTCACCGCCACCAATACATAAAGATGCCACACCTCGATGCTTATTCATGCGCTTGAGGGCATAGATCAAGGTGACTAAAATACGAGCTCCTGATGATCCGATGGGATGGCCTAAAGCACAAGCCCCGCCATGGATGTTGACTTTTTCAGGAGGAAGGTCGAGTTCTGAAATAGCAGCCATTGCAACGACCGCGAAAGCTTCATTGATTTCAAAGAGTGACACATCGTGGGTTGTCCAATGGGCTTTTTGTAACACTTTGCGAATGGCTTCTATCGGGGCTGTCGTAAACCATTTTGGATCCTGGGCGTGACTGCTATGCGCCACAATTTTAGCCAGTGGGGTTATGCCACGTTGATGGGCATTGGCTGCAGACATCAGAATAAGGCTCGCTGCGCCATCAGATATCGAGCTTGAATTACCTGCTGTGATGGTGCCTTTGCTATCAAACACGGGACGTAACTGTGGGATTTTGATTAATTTTGAGGCACTCGGGCTTTCATCTATATTGATGGTGGTTTCACCGGTTTTTTCTTTGAGGGTGACCCCGACTATTTCATCAGCAAAGGCACCGTCCTTTTGCGCTTGTAGAGCTCGAGTCATGGAGCGGATGGCGTAAGCATCTTGCTGTTCTCGGGTGATCTGTAAATGATGAGCTGTTTCTTCTGCAAACTCGCCCATCAATCGACCCTTTTCATAAGCGTCTTCAAGTCCATCCAAAAACAGATGGTCAAGAAGTTTACCATGCCCCAAACGATAGCCTGCGCGCGCTTTGGACAACAAATAGGGCGCATTGCTCATGCTTTCCATGCCACTCGCAAGCACAATGTCAGTGGCGCCCGCTCGGATGGCATCATGGGCCAACATGACTGATTTCATCCCAGAGCCACACATTTTATTGATGGTGGTGGCAGAGGCTCTATGAGATATCCCTGCAAGGATTGCGGCTTGTCTGGCTGGGGCTTGGCCGAGGCCCGCTTGTAGCACGCACCCACTGATGACCTCGTCAATGTCTCCTGGTTGAAGTGTGGCTTGCAAGAGGGCGGCTTGGTGGGCTATCGCGCCCAAAGCAGGTGCCTTAAGGGATGAGAGTTGGCCTAACATTGCCCCTTGAGGGGTTCTCTTGGCTGCCACGATTACGATGTCATCGTCTTTCATATTGGACTCTGGACAAAAAGACATGAAAAGGGCCTCATGTCTTTCTGTCCAAGAAATTTGAGATTTATCCATTTCGGTTTGATCATTATTCGTCCTAAGTGATTATATTTTTATAAGATGAATGGACTGTATCAACGCATTGAAGTCCAAAAACACATCAGATCTAAAATTATTTGGACAGAATTGCATGCGTCTTTTTGCATGCGGTTTTGTCCAGAGTTCAATTTCATACGTTTAACCTTTGTCTTGAAATAGTTCGCGCCCAATCAGCATGCGACGAATTTCCGAGGTGCCTGCACCTATTTCGTAGAGCTTAGCATCCCGTAACAAGCGTCCCGCTGGAAATTCGTTCATGTAGCCATTAGCCCCTAGGATTTGAATGGTTTGCAAGGCCATTTGAGTGGCCTTTTCTGATGTGTATAAGATCACACTGGCGGCATCTTTTCGGCTGACAGCGCCTTCATCACAAGCGCTAGCTACGGCATAGAGATAAGCACGAGACGCGTTCAGTTCAGAGTACATGTCAGCAAGTTTGCTTTGAATCAGTTGAAACTCACCAATGGCTTGGTTGAATTGTTTTCGCTCGCGCACATAAGGCAGGACAAGGTCCAAGCAGGCTTGCATGATGCCTACAGGGCCTGCCGCAAGGATTGTGCGCTCATAATCAAGCCCACTCATCAGCACGCTTACCCCTTGATTCAATTTACCCAGAAGATTTTCTTTGGGAACTTCGCAGTCGTTAAAAATAAGTTCGCAGGTGTTGGATCCCCGCATGCCAAGTTTGTCTAATTTTGGAGCTGTATCAAAGCCACGAAGTCTTTTTTCAATGATGAATGCGCTGATCCCATGACTGCCAGCGTCCTTGTCGGTTTTAGCATACACTACCAAAACATCAGCATCAGGGCCATTGGTGATCCACATTTTGGTGCCACGAAGGATGAAATGATCGCCACGGTTTTCCGCACGCAGTTGCATGCTCACCACATCTGATCCAGCACTAGCCTCACTCATGGCCAGAGCGCCGATGTGTTCTCCGCGAATCAATTTGGGAAGATAGCGTTGTTTCTGCGATTCATCACCATTCAAGTAAATTTGGTTCACACACAAATTAGAATGAGCACCATAGCTTAAGCCAACGGACGCTGAAGCCCGCGAGATTTCTTCCATCGTAATCACATGGGCTAAATACCCCATGCCAGCGCCGCCATAGGCTTCACTCACCGTGATTCCAAGGAGCCCCATGTCCCCTAGTTTTCGCCATAAGGGATGGGGGAAAAGATTATCAATATCTATTTGGGCGGCTATCGGGGCAATGTCACGATTTGCAAAGTGGCGGACATTGTCTCGCAACAGGGCATATGTTTCGCCGAGATGATGATGCAATCCATTGGGCATGGTGTCTTTCCGTTGGTTGAATAAATAGGCTAGACTATACCTCTCAAAACGTAGGTTGTGAAGATCTTGTAAGCATCACGGAGTACGATGGCATGCGTAAGTTGGTTTTATGGGGGCACCCCGTTGAAGAATATCTTGAAATGTTTGATTTACCATCCACCGCTTTATCCACTCGGTGGTTAGAGTATGGCTGTGGGCCGAGTGCTGTGAATGCGATGCAGCATGCGAGAGGGCAGCGCGTTGTCAGTTGCGATCCTTTGTTTCAACTAGACAAGCTTAAGTTACAGCTTGTGGTGGATGAGGCGTTTGATCACATGGTACAACAAGTACGCCTGGTGCAACATGTTTTTGATTTTAGTCGTTATGGCAGTCTTGATGCGTTGATTCAGAGTCGGCGTGAAGGGTTATCTGTTTTTTTCAAAGATTATGAACAAGGGGTGGCTGAAAAGCGTTATTTGCCTGTGAGTGAACCGCTCCCTTTTCCTGATTTTTCTTTTGATGTGGCTTTAAGTTCACATCATTTATTTGAAGATTTGGATGATCAAGATGTTGATTTTCATATCACGACCATTTGTGAATTGGCACGCGTTGCAAAAGAAGTACGAATTTTTCCACTCATCGATCGTTTTGGCAAACCGTCGTCATTTTTAGGGCCTGTGTTGCTAGGATTACAGAATCTGCATTATGGGGTTGAAGTGCGCGAAGTGACCTATTCCTTTCAAGCTAAGGGCAATGCCATGCTGCGAGTATGGGCGGAACTTTGTCAGTTTTAAGCTTCTTTGAATCTTTGTACCAGAACATGTGTTTATTTTTGTCAAATTGCCAGGAGTATTTGATGTATTCACTGATCCGACCTTTGTTGTTTTGTCTAGCCCCAGAAGTCGCGCATGATTTGACATTGAAGTGGTTGCATTATCTCCCCACAAGTTTTTTTTCAAAACCAATGATGAATCCCGTCACTGCCATGGGGATTGAATTTCCTCATCCTGTGGGTTTGGCTGGGGGATTAGATAAAAATGGGGAATACATTGATGGACTGGCCAAGTTAGGTTTTTCATTCATCGAAGTGGGTACTGTGACGCCCAAACCGCAATTGGGGAATGCTAAGCCACGACTGTTTCGATTGCCTAAAGCTCAGGCTTTGTTAAATCGCATGGGATTTAATAACAAGGGGGTTGATGTCCTCTTGTTGAACCTTAAAAAAATGCAGTATCAAGGTATTTTAGGGATCAATATTGGTAAGAACCTGACGACACCACTGCAACAGGCGGTTGATGATTATGTGTATTGCTTACGACGTGTTTACCCGTATGCTTCATATGTGGCCATCAATATTTCATCGCCAAATACACCTCATTTGCGTGATTTACAACAAGGGGATTATTTTTTTCAATTGATAAATGTGCTGCGAGAAGAACAATTACAGCTTGCAGATCAGCATGCACGCTATGTCCCCCTGGTCGTGAAAGTGTCACCAGATGAAACCGATGAGACTTTAAAAACCATGGCAGACGTGATGGTGTCGTTGGGCGTGGATGGTGTGATTGCAACCAACACCACCCGCGAGCGGGAAGGGGTGTCTGGATTATCCTATGCGGATGAAGCAGGTGGTTTAAGTGGTCACCCATTGGCTTATGCCTCGACCCATTGTTTGAGGGTGCTTAAACAGGTGGTGGGTGATGAGCTGACCTTGATAGGTGTGGGTGGGATTGACCATCCTGAAGTGGCAAATGAAAAATTGCAGGCCGGCGCCTCATTGGTGCAACTCTATACTGGATTGATTTATCAAGGTCCTGGATTGGTGAAAATCGTTGCGGATGGGATTACTCAGTAAGGATCTCGACCGCAATCCTAAGTTTATTTAGAGTCCTGGTGGCAGCTTGTCATGATTGCTTATGCTCAATTCTGCTATACCGAGTTGGAGACGCCTCTGCATCTTCTCTTCGTCTCTTTTTTTCGTTAAATATAGACAGCGGAACGAGCTTTGACGCGCCATCAAGAGACATGCGTAGCGCTTGCATGCTTCGCATGAACGTTCTGAAGGTGATTTTTTCCACTGATTGTGCTTGCGTGAAATCCCGCACAAGTGCTTGTGCGCGCTCGCTATCTGGAATGATCACCCTCGCAATCGTAAACAACTCGGCTGGTTTGTACTCTTCCAGAAAGTATTCACATAACGGAGCATCGGTCCATGGGGCGCGGCCTTTAAACTGTTTTGCAGAATTTTGGGTCCCAATCACGGGTGTATTTTCGAGTAGTTTCAGAATACATTGTCGCTTATGCGGTGCGCACGTATTCAGTTCATCTATGAGGATCAATTTGTTTGCAGAGGCCGCTTGTCTTAAATCATTTAGGGATACCTCCGGTCCACAATGCAGATAGGGGATCCCTTGGCCCTTTAAGTAGGCACGTAAAAGACAGCTTTTACCAATTCCAGACGGTCCTTCAATGAGGGTAATCGCTGGCGGAAGATTGTCAAAACCAACGGCCCGTTGCGTTGATAGGTTCAGATGAATGTGCGTTAATAATTTCAAACGGGAGGAGGTTAAAATGGGCCCCTCTTCAGGCCAGGTACATTGTATTCCAAATTGTATTGTGTTCACAAAATCAGCATAGGCTTCCTGATAATTTTCGAGACCAAATGCGGTGTTTACCTTGTCTTGCATCGTTGCCTTTTTGCTCTCATTGGCTGGAAAAATGAAGACGTGATCTAATGCTAGTAACAGCGCTTCTTGTGGTTCTAATTGGTCTCTCAGGGCCTCATAATGCGCGCACAGCGTTTTCACGTGAATGATATTGCATGTGCTGGACAGCGATTGCATGAACGGAACCAGGAAATCCGCTATCCCTGGAAAATAGTCATCCAATAAGCGCGGTGACAACGCTTGTTTCAAAAGGGCATCTGAGAGCGGTTCAAAGGGTCTCTGATGGGCTTTCATCCAGGGGTTCTCTTGTAAAAAGGTGCGATCCAAAGGACCTTCCCAAACGACGCGATGTCGTTGCCCTAGTTGAATTAACTCGCCATCTTCTTGAATGAAGGCGCCAGGACAGTAGAGTGCACGAGCCCGTTTTAAGTCATTGAGTTGATCAGGGGATTGTAGATGCAAAATGGCGTATTTCCCTTCTAGATCGCTCGCCCTCAGCCAAGATTTGAAGTCCTGAAACACGGTTGCATCCAATTCATTGACCGCCGTCGTTTTACCGCTCGCACGGGGCCCTATCAGTTGCACAATGGGATGGTATAAAAGGAGAACGCTCAGCGACAGATCTTTGCTTCTCGGGGGAGCGGATCTCCATTCAGTCGGGATATTCTGAATAAAATTCGTTGGAATATACGCGGGGTTGTGAGACGCATCCAGCAACAGAGTCACCCGGCCTTTTACGGGATAGAAGTCATCATTCACATACAAACCCGGTGTTCTGGCCAACAGCCACGCCAAATGTCTCATCACCGTTGGCGAAGGTCGTCCATATAAGACGATCGTTGCGCCCTTGAGCAGGGCTCTAGCCAATGGTGTTGGGACCTGAACATAACGACCATCCGAGGTCTTTTCATATCGCAGGAATACTTGGGTTTCTTCCGAATGCAGCGCTAGGCGATAATTACATGAAAAGGATAGCTGTTCCATGTGATCTGCCGGTGCATTCATCATCGTCAGGGGCTTTTTTGAAGGCTTCAGCTCGGGGGCTTTTCGTTGCGGGAAATCTTTTAAAAACAACGGAACAGTTCGTAGAGAGGGAAAAATCAAATGCAACTCGCAGGTATTCACGATAGCCTCCATCACGAGTCGATAAATCGTTTCATCTGGAGTCGCATCATCTAGCGCGATATATAAAGCCTGCCCCCGTTTTTGTGCAATCCAACCCCCATTGAAAAAGGTTCCTGTATTTTCAGTGGTCAACACCTGATCCCATTCTGTGCCTTGCGCATCCAGTCTCACGGTCGCATCGGGTGGCACATTAAAAAGAATGGGTTTATGTTCGATGGTGAAAGACGGCGCCCTCAAAGACACCCCTCGAATCACAATCTGCCCGGATTGGAGATCACTCATAAACGTACGAAAGCTGGTCACATCCGGCGGATTCAGCAGATGTAAACGCTGGTCGGTTTCTAAGGCCTGCTGCAGTGCACCCGGAACCCATTGAAAACCGTCTCGGTTTTTTTGATAATATCCCAAGACCTGGTTACCCCAAATGCTCGACTCCATGCTTAAATCGACACGGATAGTTCCCTCCTCATCCATCGCATCGCTCGGTGGCGCGACCTCTGCAGCCCAATCGATTTCATTCTCAAATCGACTGCAAAAACTCAGGTCTTCGCGTCTGGTTTTTAACGTCGATTCAGATACCAGGAGCGTCACGATGATATTGTCTGGCAAAATCATATCCCCCACACGACGAGGAGTATCGAATAGGGAATGAAAACCATAATCTTCCATCACGGATTCTTCGAGGATCAGGTAATAATGTCTGTGCTGATTTGTTTTGGCCTGATCTATAAACAGATGCACTCTTTTCGGCAAGGCCCCCTCTAAACAGCCAGAAGGGGTTAAGATCTGATCGTATTGAAAGACATCCAGCGTATGAATCACATAACAACGCTCATTGCCCAATCGTTGACTGATCGCCGAACCATACGGTGCTTTGGGGTCGCCTCCTTGAATGTTTACCAAAACACATCGACTCCCAGCACGAACGCTGGCATCTGAATAACTTCCTTCCTTATTCCCTTCTCCCCAGACATGGGGAGAAGGTGCCCGCAGGGCGGATGAGGGGATTTCTTGCAAGTTATTTGATGAAGTGGTGCACGTACGTGCAAAAGATGCTTCTAAATGGGCTAAGGTTGGCCGGATCTTTGGCTGTAAAAAGGGATTGCTGGCTCGAATACGTTCACGATGTTCCGCGCTTGGATTCGCCATGGTATGAGAAATGAAGGTTTGTCCTGCGCCAAAAGATCCGCCGCCTAACTCATAAGCGACCCATTTATCGTCAACACAGACTTCTACAAAAGCATGGAGGACATTTTCAATGAATCGACATGGAAATCCCAGTGCCTTGGCAACTTCATAAAAAACGCGTGCTCGGTGTCTGCAGACGCCTTTTTGTTCTTGCAGTAAAAGATTTAAGCTGTCAAGGGGAGTCGTGCTTGTACGTGACAAGGGCGCTTGGGTAAACGCCGTGCAATAGCGATGCAATGCCTTTAAAACATCTCGTCTTTCAACCCTTCCTTGCAAATACTGTTTTGATTCGCTGTCCATTAGACGATGGGTTAATCTATCTTCATTGTATTCAAAGCGTAATTGAGAAAGACTAGACTGTAAAAGAGACGAGAAATCAGCAACCGCTTCGACGTGCAACAGGGGACGTATGGGTTCAGCAGGTACTTGGATAAGCCATTTGAGGGTGATGACATATTGGCTGGGATCCGCCGTATCTAAGTGTTTCACGCCCCATTGACCAAGCCCCTCATTCCAACAAAAAACAAGCGTTAGCGTTGGAACGGTCGAATAAGTGATCACTTTATCGCGCATCGTGAGCGCGGGTAAGTATAATGGTTCCCGGGAAATTAAAAATGTTCCCATCCCTAAGACTTGTTGATCCAATAAGCTTTCTTGTAATAGCGGTGTGGCGGACAAAGTGGGTTGTTCTGCTACGGCAGTATTTTCCGTTGATAGGGTTGTTTGTACGAAATAACGACAATTTTCAGTCGGAACAGCACCCCCTCTATGCGAAAAATAGAGATTCAGGTGAATGGGATCACCCGTTGTATTCAGTGTATTCTCATCCAATCCAGCGAACGAGACGGTCTCTGAAATTGGATTGGATAAAATAAAGGGTTCAGTCGGTGATGCATTATCGATAGTCGTTTTGTCTGGTGAGGAATCAGGTAGGGCGTACGACACGCATTCAGAATGATGAAACCTTTCTATAAATTGAATGCCGAATTCATTGGAAACCCACCGCTTTAATTTCGAGACCATGGGTTGTACTTTTTTTTGAAATGCCAGCCTCTCTTCGTTGTTCAATGACGGGTCAGAATGGATTGGCGCGCACCAGATAAAATTTGGGCCCGGGTCAATTAAATGTAACATGATAAAGGCAGATAACTCCGGTATGGAGTCTTCAACATGAAACGAATGCAAATACTTGAGTTTAGGGATCTTGCTTAAATGTGGATCAGCACTTAGGTCGTCGCAAAAGGTCTTAATATGCAAGCGTTCCAGATGAGGCATCAACGGTAAAATAGAGCATAAGCTCTGAGAACCATCATCAAAGCTTTCAATGGTTAGTTCATTTAAATAACGGCAAGGGGCATTGCGCGCTGAGAGGGACTCCATAAATTCCGTCGGTTGGAATTTTGAATTGTAACACAATCGATCCACGGATAATTTTCGGAGGCGTGGTAAAGATCGTAACAACGATAAAAGAGCGCCCACCGAAATGCCTTTTCCATCTGTTCGAAGATAAAGCTCCGTTAAATATTCAGCCGATAAGCCGAGATCTTCAGATTTGGACCTCATCGAATTGGACAAAAAAAGGTTTTTGACGTTCACGTCTAAGCGCGTGAGGCGATTGTTCTTCGTTTCAATCGCCAAGATTTCAGGGATCCTCGATTCAAATGCACTTCTTTGTTGATTAAAGAGCCTCAGATCGGGATGAAGTTCCTCCAAATTCTGTATTTTCACATGGCTCGCAAAATCGATGGATGAACCATTGGGTGCTAGCACGCTGATTGTTTTTTTGGGATCAATGTAAGACACCTTACAAGTCGGATTGCTAATCGAAACCGCTAAAATATTAAAAGCTGGATTGCCCTCATGAAGCGCATTAACGGGCAAACAAAGCGATTGAAGCGTTTGAGTCTGTTCATGGACTGCTCGGATCAAGTCAACCTGATGCGCAGAAATGTGCTCATATTCGATGATGTCGTCATGGATATCACCGAAAATCTGAAGATGCTGCAACTGTGTAAAAACAGGCCGAACGACGCCTCGTTCTTTTTTTGCGCGATCAAACCAAGAATTTTCCATTGGTTTGATTTCTGAAAAATCAAACGTTAAGACCTCCGGGGAATCATCACCATCGAGTAAAGCGCAAAAATCATCATAGTGCTTTATCATTTTACCCAAATAAAAATAGCGATGGTCAAGCAAAATTAATTGTGCAAATCCGGCCGGGTTGAGCTCTTCGATATCATCTCGTGATTCATCGGGCAATAAACATAACTCAGCCCATTTTTCTGGTAATGGCTCGAATTTGATAGAGCGCAGGATAGGTTCATTTTGGATGGATACTAATTTGCCATCAGAAACTGCACGAATCGAAATCTTGCTTCGTTCCATCAACAGAGCTACAACCTCCAGACAATGGCAGTGGACCTTGCTATGTTGGATGTTTTTTGGTTTCGCCCCTTCCTTCAGCAAGGCATTACAAACGTCATTCACAAAAGTAAAGGAGTTGATATTGCTCAGGATGATTGTTTTGTACCGCTCCTCAGTGGAGGCCACGGTTCTTTTGCAAGAAAATGCTACTTTGGGACTGCTTCCGGTTAAGGATTCCGGTCGCAGCTCACCAATCATCTCATGCGTTGGCGTATCTTCTGTGTGGTGTAGAGGGACCAATAGGCCCAGTTTACGCAATACTTTGGAAATGAAAAAATTCATTTATCAATCGGTCCTATAGAATACAAGAAGTCATTTTTATCGTTCATTTTAAGCCCAAACTAGCTTAAAGTAAAGCATTTATCTCTTGCAAACCAGGAATTTCCAGTGTTTATAAAAAATTCATGATATGATCCGATCATCAGCGCCAATCTTCCAAATTAAGTAAAGGAATATCACGGAAATGCTTGGTGTTAGACGTTATTAGTGTTTTATCATTGGCTATGGCCGTGGCCGCAATTAAAATATCATACTGGCCAATTATTTTACCACTACTTTGAAGTTGTGCACGAATTTTACCTGCAAGTTTAGCAACCGAAAAATCAATAGGTAAAATATGATGTTCAGAAATGGTTTCTATGAAAAGATTAATTCGCCCACCTAATTTTTTTTTGGCGTCTTCATTTTTGACCAAACCAAACTCAATTTCTTCAATAGTAATTGCAGAAAGATAAATATAAGAAGGATCATGTGAGGTCAACGTATGATTTAATTTTTTGCTGTACACTTTTACATAATCGCTCACAGTACACGTATCTAATAAATACATTTAAAAGTAATCCTTTTCTTCAAAGTGCAGATCAGTTCTTCCCGACTCTATTCTATAGTCATCTATGACGGGTTTCATATTCAATAATTCTTCAGGCCAACCACGATTTTTATGTAACAACCAAAGTTGAAGTGCCTCGCTCAAGGCATCACTCATGGATCCTTTTTGTTTTGCCTTTTCTTTAAACTCTAAAAATAAATGGTCGTCTTTAAAATAAAGTGTATGATTCATGATGAATTTCCGTCGCATATATAATATATACTATAATATACATTAATATCTTTGTCTATATGGTTTGGACTCTGGACAGATACTGTGCCTCGCCCAGCGCAAATTGGCGCTTCAGCTTAATAGTAGGTACAATCGAGCAAATTTTTTTCGAATGAAGCCTATGAAAGAACAAAAACATGTCAAGGCCCTTCCTCTTTATCGGCGATTGTTGGTTGATGTGAAGCCTTTTTGGCCTATGCTTTTGTTAGGGTTAGTTGCTAACATGCTTTATTCGGGCATTGACGCAGGCTTTACTTATTTGATGCGGCCCTTTTTCGATAAGGGATTTATTCATGTGGATATTGAGTTTGTGAAGAGAATCCCATTGCTTGTGTTGTTTGGGGTCACTGCTCGTGGGCTGGTGAGTGCTATGGGGAGTTACTGTATGACTTCCGTTGCACGCTCTGTGGTGAATGTGCTTCGTCAACGGGTATTTGCTCATATCGTTCGATTACCCTCGGATTATTATGATGAAGCCACCTCAGGTCAATTGCTGTCAAAAATTCTTTATGATGTTGAGCAGGTGGCTCAAGTCAGTGCTGACGCCCTGACTGATTTTGTGCAAAACCTGTGTTTGGTGATAGGGTTGTTGACTGTCATGTTGGTCATCTGTTGGCAGTTGTCCTTGATGTTTTTATTGACCATCCCGTTCATTGCTATTTTGGTGAGTTTTACAAACAAACGCGTGCGACGAATCAGTCACAAGGTCCAAAAAACCATGGGAGAAGTGACGGAAATTGCAGGAGAAGCCATTGACGGATACCAAGTCGTGCGCATTTTTGGGGGCGAAGACTATGAAGTCAAAAAATTCAATCAGGCAACGGAAACCTCTCGCCGAAATGATATGAAAGTGGCTGTGAGTAAAGCCATCAATGTCTCTGGGGTTCAAAGTATCATTGCTATTGGCATTGCCATGATTATTTTTGCCTCTATTCAATTGTCAACCGTTATCATCATCACCGCAGGATCTTTTCTTGCGATCATCGCCGCCATGGTGCAACTCATCAAACCTATGAAAACGCTGACCACTTTAAACGCTAGCATTCAACGCGGATTGGCAGGGGCGGATAGCGTTTTTTCTTTATTAGATCAACCGATCGAAACCGAGATGGGTCGAATTATCCCTCAAAAAGCGAAAGGGTGCATTGAGTTTGAGCACGTTTCTTATGCCTACCGAGAAGGACAACGGGTGCTTCATGATGTGGATTTTAAGATCCAGGCGGGTGAAACGGTGGCACTGGTTGGACATTCTGGAAGTGGGAAAACAACCCTTGCGAGCCTTGTGCCACGATTCTACGAGGTCAGTTCGGGCAGAATCCTGTTGGATGGCACGCCCGTCAATGACTTATCCCTCAAAAGTTTACGCCAGCAAATCGCCTTGGTCGGTCAGCATGTGACCTTGTTCAATGACACGCTCGCAAACAACATCGCTTATGGTCGCTTTGATGTGAGTCGAGAGCAAATCATCCAAGCGGCTGTACAAGCGTATGCTGATGAATTTATTCAACAATTGCCACAAGGTTATGACACGAAAATCGGTGAAAATGGGGTGCTGTTGTCGGGTGGACAACGCCAGCGCTTAGCCATTGCTCGGGCTATTTTGAAGGACGCCCCCATTCTGATTCTGGATGAAGCCACCTCAGCTTTAGACAGTGAATCCGAGCATTATATCCAAGAGGCATTAAAAAAATTGATGAAGCATCGCACCACCTTAGTCGTTGCACATCGATTATCTACCATCCAACGCGCGGATAAGATTGTGGTGATGAAACATGGGCGAGTTGTTGAGCTTGGCTCTCATCTGCAACTCTTGGTTAAAAATGGCCAGTACGCCCAACTTTACCGAGTTCAACAGATGAGTGTGGAGCCAACGGAAGTGCTTATTTGATGGGGCTTCAAATAAAGACGTGGATAGTTGATAAAGTATGGTACGGTCACCATCCCGTGCGGTGGCTGCTGTGGCCATTCGCAAACATTTATCGCGTGCTGATTTATGTTCGTCGACATTATTTGCAATATCGACAACGACCAAGTGCTGTTCCTATCATCGTGGTTGGTAATCTAACGGTAGGGGGGGCTGGGAAAACGCCTTTGGTGATAGCCTTGGTGAAATATTTACAGGCGGAAGGCCATCGTGTAGGGGTTGTCAGCCGTGGATACGGTTCGAGCGCTGATGCGTTTCCTCTTGAAGTCAGCGCTCACACCTTGGTAGCCCTTGCCGGTGACGAACCTTTGCTTATCGCTAGAAAGACGGGAAGTCCAGTCGTCATCGCACCTCATCGAGTGGATGCTGTGGCATATCTACTGAAACAGCATGCGATTGACGTGGTCATCAGTGATGATGGTTTGCAGCACTATGCGATGGGTCGGTCCATTGAAATCGCGGTCATCGATGGATTGCGTGGACTGGGGAATGGGCTGTGTTTGCCGGCAGGACCTTTGCGAGAAAGTTCCAAACGTTTGCATGAAGTGGATTTGTTGGTGGTCAATGGCCCCGGGGAGCCTCTTGGGCAGGATGTCCAAGTGTATCGGATGGATATGGTGCCTGGCGACATCAAATCACTTCTGAGTGATACTATTTCCCCTTCGTCGGCACTCATTCAACCGGTTGCAGCCGTTGCAGGGATTGGTCATCCAGGCCGATTTTTTACAACCTTAAAAGCGTTAGGTTTGTCGTTTCGCGCTTATGTTTTTCCAGACCATCATCCTTTTCAAATAAAAGATTTTGCAGTTTCTGAAAAAACAGTGGTGATGACAGAAAAAGACGCGGTAAAATGTGAATCCTTTGCGACCGATGCTATGTATTATTTACCGGTGGAGGCGACGATTGAAGACTCTTTTTGGGAAGTCTTTGGGGCGCTCTTAAAAAAATATTTACGATAAGGCTTTGCACTTTGGACAAAATAAATAGGTTGTTTGCGGGTTTGATGTTGCTCATCAGTGGTTCGATATTTGCCGAAGACCTGGTGGACTCGCAAAGTTTCTTACCCCCCGATCCCACTCAGGCCAATTGGGTGTTTTCAGGCATGGTCTCCAATGAAAACGGAGATAACTATGGCTATTTTTTTCAAATGCAGCGAGAGGGTGAGCAATTTCATACCTTAGCAGCCCTGTTTGATGCTCAAACGCAGCAGGTGGTGTTGTTAGATGAGAGTGAGGCGTTGATTCACACCCATACGCCGTACTCTTGGCAAGTGGGCCGTGCCTTTATGCGTTTTAATCCCATCAATGAAAGTTTTATCTTTGGTTTAAAAACAAAAGATAAGAAAGGCTTTAATTTCAAAGTGGACAGGCTCCGCTCGTCGTCTGAAACGATGCCTGTTGTGCAAAACATGCGCTCAGGCGTTGAACTTTTGATCACCCAAACCAGTCGTTTGAACGGTCATGTACAAGTTGGGGTTGATCAAAAAGAACAATTCGTGACGGCCCAAAATGCGTGGTTTCGGCTCATTGGCATCACGGCACAAAAAGAAAAACCACACCCATTCACCGGCGTGTTATGCCGTTTTATGGATGGCGAGGGATTCTATTCGGTGAATATGGTAGAACCCGATGTGATTCGGGGCGCCGTTGCAGGTTTTCGTGATGAGCAAGGCGAATCGGTGCCGATGTCCCAGTTCGTCCAAGTCTCGGAAGATGCTAACGGATCTAGGCACATTCGTTTGACCGCCCCGAGCTTTCACGTGGTCTTGACCCCTTTGATGGTTCAAAAAAGTGCTGTGGCAGGTTTCTTTGTTGCGGGGAAAAAATCAGGTTTTTGTGCTCTGTCGAAGGTGATACTTTAGTTTGCTTAGGATTTACCTCAAGCATCACACGGCTTCTCTGGTAAAAAACATACCAACA
>JAPLRK010000069.1:0-28621 GCA_026399195.1 Legionellales bacterium | reverse complement strand
GGAATGATCAAAAGTGCGCTTTGGTAGTCAGATAGTGAGTAATCTCCTGGTTGATGGGCGACGTCGAGCAGAAAACCTATTAGGGGTTGGATGAGCGGGGTTGTGACCACCGCTAAAGTGTTTGTAAAGCCTGTGCAGGTGGATGAGGAGCCGGGGGGCGCTAGCTCATTGGAAATGGTATAAGCCAGCATGTAGGCCCCACAACAAAGCCCGACCAAAAACATCAGGACAGAGTTTACGGCAAGGCTTTGAGTGGGGATATAAATCAATATCAAGAGGAGACTGGCGGTTGTAAGACAAGAGCTGAACATGAGCGGTTTTCGTTTCGATAATTTTTGAGAGAGGATGCCAAATAGGGGGCAGCTGACAGCGGTGCCTAAGAAAAACAAGGAGGTGATTAAGCTTGCTTGAAGTATGTTGCATTGACATTTCACTTGGATGAACGGGACGGCCCATAATGCCCCAAAAGCAGTCACTACAATGAAACTTAAACCTACAAACCACCCGTTGATCCAGAGTTGTCGATGAGTGAGAATACGCAACAGGTGTGAGCTATTTGCGTGCATTAGTGTGCTTGCTTTTGGCCTGTTTGGAATAAAAATCCAACATGACAAAGCAATGAGCAAACCTGTAATGCCCGCCCCATTGATGAAATAACGCCATCCCCATGATTCAACGACCGCGCCTAGGGCTATCATGCCAAAGACTGTTGCTATGAAACCTAAGGTCTCGGACAAACCAATCATGAATCCAAATTGCCTTAATGGGTAATTTTGACGCAAGCTATGCGATAAACCTACAAAAGCAAAAGCCGATCCTGCTCCGATGAAAAGACGGCCTAAAAAAAGGCCAGTGATGCTATGACTTGCTGCGAACATAAAACAACCCATGCAGCACGTCAGAGAAGACAGGGTCAGTAATACGCGTGAGTTTGTTCTATCAAACAAGATGCCGACTGGCAATTGAAGAAGGGTATACACAATATAAAAAGCACCGCTTAAAAGGCCTGCGGTGAGGGCTGTTAGGTGATTTTCAGTCATGATTTCACCAATGACCACGCCGGATGACAATTGTAAAAAAAATTGGAACAAGACAAAGGAGACGCTTACAAGCCATATGATATGTCGATTAGGCTTAGTCATGGCAATATCGTTGAGTTTTAAAGCGGAGCATCATAGGGATCATCTTTTTGAAAGAAAGCATTATACACGCTCGGGACGCTTTTTGAGGGATCTCCGTTAGAAATTCTTAAGCTCCGGTCTTAGAAACTGTGAAACTCTTCTTCTATACAGTGCGCGGTCGCGCACAGTATAGTTCGTTAGGCCTAATTACAGACTTGCTGCTGAACACAATTGCCATTTTGGTCGCATTGCTGAACATTTGAGCATGAAGAGCCATAATATCCACCAATGATAGGGACACCAACCACTGCGGCACCACCGTAGTAATTACCACCATGATAGTAGTCATTGTTATGGTAGTTATCTCCGCCATGGTAATTATACGCCCCATGATTGTAACCACCACCACCGTGGAAGTCTCCTCCTCCTCCTCCACGCCACGCATTGCCGACCGAGCAGGTCAATAGGCTTAAGAGAAAGATGAACAAACAAGCTAACTTATGATTCATGAGATGAGAGCGCATAATGATCCCCTTGGAACGATTAATTAATTACCAATCTGAATTAATTATAGCTCTGGTTTCAAGGTTATGTGAGGTTTGTTGTTTTATTTTTGAAGTGGTGAGACAGAAAGGCGTAGAGAGGTGGTGTGAGGGAGATGAGGATGATGCCGTAAATAACGAGGGTGAAATGATCTTTGACCCAAGGTTGTGATCCTAAAAAAAATCCCATGCCGAGGAGACATGTTATCCAAAGGACAGCGCTTGTTATGTTGTAGGCATGAAATAAGTTCACGTTCATGCGGCTAACGCCGGCAATGAAAGGGGCAAAGGTTCGGATGACAGGAATGAATCTCGCTAAAATGATGGTTTTACCGCCATGGCGTTCATAAAAATCATGAGCATCTTTGAGATGTTTTTGATTGAAAAGCCAAGATCGTTGGATTGAAAATGCTTTATTTCCAACCGATCGTCCGATCAGGTAGTTGACTTGATTGCCTAAGATGGAGGCCATGATTAAGAGGGGCAATAAGATGAATACATTAAGTGAATGGTGAGGAAGGGCACTGATGCTGCCTATGGTGAAGAGCAGCGAATCGCCAGGAAGAAACGGTGTGACCACAAGCCCTGTTTCACAAAAAATCACGGCGAACACGAGCAAGTAGGTCCACAACCCGTGGGCCGCTACAAAGGATACCAACATGGTGTCCAAATGGAAGATATCATTGAACAGGGTTTGTAAAAGGTCCATGGTCTTTCTAAACAAAGGGTTCGAGGACAATCATATCATAAGTAGACTTCTAAATATTCTGGACTTAGGACAAATACAGTTCTGCTCTTACGTGCCCGCGCCCTTGCCCGATCAGTTTTGATTTATAATTAGCAACTACGCGACCATTTTTCCATAGGTGCATATGGATAGAAAAAATTCCGGTTATTCCTGGCACGGCTAACATGAACCTGATTCGTATTGTTTTTTGCAATGCTCAGACACAATGGACTGTTATAGGCGGTATCACCCAGTGAAACAGAAAGTTGGCTTGAGAGAGTACTCTGTGATTTGATGCAAGCCGCAATTTGTTCCATCCCAACCAATTCAGCGTTTTGAGTTGTGTCAATACGTGAGCATGCCAAAGGAATCAACCAAGGGGGTAGATTCGCTGTCGGCTTCTCTGGTAAATAAGCCGCAATACTATATTTATGACCAATCGTGGCTAAGTTTCGTATTTTAAAGACATGGGTCTCGTGCTAACTGATAAGCTTTGCGCACGACTCTCTCATAAGCTTTTTTCTGCCCCTCGACAATAAGATCGACCTGCGAATGCGGCATTAAAAAAATCAAGTTCATATTCGGTGGATTTTAAGAAGGCCCGTTGGATGTTCTCATGAAGGGTGGGATCTGTGCTTATGCTGGCCAATTCTCCAAAGGTTTGGATGAGGTCATGGGTTGAACTGATGAACGATTCGTTGGCATAGGAATCGATCCACGTTCGATAGGGATTGTCGATGGGACGGCGTGACATCATATGTTCACCGAGTTCTTTATAGGTCCAAAAACAGGGGATGCAGCTGGCTACGGCTTCCGCGAGCGGGGCCTTTTCAGCCAGGTTGAGCAGATGTTGGGTATAGTCTCTGATGGGTTCGATTTTTAGCTGGGGTAGACGTTCACGCCGGGAAAAAAAGGAGCCGGGTACTGTGTCTTTAAAATAAAGAGCATGAAGTTCGAGTTCAGCGACGATGGTCTCATCAGCAAGGCGCTTGAACTGTTCTGCATAAGAGCGGGTCGTACATCGCTCGGAAATGATCGTCCATACTTTGGAGAAATCACATAAATAAAGCGCATCTTGTTCTAAATAGAATTTAAAAGTGTCTTCATCCAAACTCCCATCACATAAGGCTCGATTGAAAGGATGGTCAATTATTTGACGTAGCGTGATGATGGCTCTCGGGAGAAGATGGGTTATGAACATGTAGGGTTCCTTAACGCATAAAGATGATCTACAGGCCCATGACCCTGGCCTACTGAGATATGTTGTGCGGCAAGTATTGCTCCAAATAAATAGGTTTTGGCGTGCGAGCATGCATCAAAAAGAGAGAAGCCTTTGGCAAGATTTGCAGCGATCGCTGCAGATAGGGTACAGCCCGTGCCGTGTGTGTTGTGGGTCTTAATTCGAGGGCTTTTAAGCCAAATCGGGGACTCAGTTTGGGTTACAAAGAGATCATTGGATTCTGATCCTTCGGCATGCCCCCCTTTGAGAAGGACTGCGTTAGCCCCGAGCTCGAGGAGTCGATGGGCAAGATGTGGCATGTCAGTGCTTATTTTCGTGAGGGTTGCGGCTTCTGCCAAGTTGGGTGTGATGAGGGTGGCCATGGGGATTAAATGTTGAATCAACGCCACAATGGCATCAGGTAACAGGAGATCATCACCACTTTTGGCGACCATGACGGGGTCAAGAACGATAGGGATCCCCTGTGCTCTTTCTTTTAAAACAAGTGCCACCATTTCAACAATCTCACGTTGAAACAACATCCCAATTTTGATGCTGTCTGGTGTGATATCGTCGAATATCGCTTCTAATTGATCCAAAATAGAGGGCAAGGGGAGTTCATAGCATCGGCGTACCCCTTGCGTGTTCTGGATGGGGAGTGCTGTGAGCACGGTCATCCCATAGCATCCTAAAGCTGAAAAAGTTTTGAGATCAGCTTGAATTCCCGCCCCTCCTGAGCCGTCAAATCCCGCGATGGACAAACATTTATGCCACATGGGAAAGGCTCTTCATGGCGTCTAGATCGCAAAGGTATAATTCATCTAAAAAAAGAGCGCGAAAAGTGCCTGGGTTTTTTGTCTTAAGTGCGGCTAGTTGTCCACACATCCCGAAATAGGTGGTGGCTTGAGTGGCTGCAAGGAAGGCGTCAGGTACAATGGCAAGGAATGCCGAAATGACTGCGGTTAAGGTACAGCCCATGCCCGTTACCAATGGCATCAGTGAGGATCCAAACGGGATGTGGGTTTCTTCACGACCATTTGTGACAAAGTCTTCTGCACCACTGATGACAACGGTACAAGCATTCGTTTGGGAAAGTAAGACCGCACTACCCGCCGCATCGCTGACACAATGAGCGGCTTCCACTCCCAGGGTTGCATGGACCGTGTCAGTGATCGCCATGATTTCACTCGCATTTCCGCGGATGATGTCCGTATAAGGGACCAAGGTGCGTGAGGTTTCTGTGCGAATTTTTGAGGCACCAGCACCCACAGGGTCAAGAATGAGAGGTTTGTGGTATTTTTGGGCAAGTTCTGCCGCCAGAGAGGCTCGCTCGATAAAAGGTTTGTCTAGTGTGCCTATATTGAGATAGATGACATGGCAAATGTTGACCAACTCCTCCAATTCTCTGGCATCTTCTGACATGATGGGAGCGGCACCAAGGCATAATAAAGCATTGGCCATCAAGTCCATCGTGACATGGTTGGTTAAGCATAGCACCAAAGGTTTGGTTTTTCGCAACTGAGAGAGGGTTTGTTTAAGTGCATCTATCATGATGTTTGACTCCGGTAAGGATTGTCTGATGTAGAAGACGTGCAATGTCTCCAGGGTGTTTGGCATCGTGCAAGGCACTGATCACCGCTATCCCATCAGCGCCGCATGATAACACATCTGCAGCATTGTCTTCATGGATTCCACCGATGCCTACCACGGGATGAAGCGATTGATGTGCCATCGTTTTTAACCCGTCAAGCCCCCAAAGGGTGGTCACATCAGGTTTATTTTTGGTCGTAAATATCGCTCCAACGCCCACGTAGTTGATGGGTAACTCATTGGCGAGCATGAGTTGGTCAAGCGTATCTACGGATACTCCAATCAATTTATTAGGTCCAAGAGCATTTCTTGCAAGTCTCGGATGCCCATCCGTTTGGCCCAGATGAACTCCGCTGGCATCTAGCGCTAAGGCAAGTTTTATATCATCATTGATGATGAGGGGGATCTGCAAAGGATCCAGTATGCGCTTGATTGCAAGTCCCATTTGCAACCGTTTATCAAAGGGTTCTGCTTTTTCACGTAATTGTACTGAGGTGATGCCGGCTTCTGAGCAGGTATGGATAAAGGCCAAATACTCGTCAAGAGGAGTATCTCTTCTTTGAGTGACTAACATGAATTGAAAAAATAATGGGTTCATGTGGCAGATGATACGCGAGGTCAGACATTTCTTGAAACAATTCGTGAAAGCACACTTATTTCTAGGCCAACCTTATGCCTTGATGAGTCAATTTATGCCTGAGTGGAAGGCAAACCGAAGTCTACTTCGCGCCGAGTGTCTCTGACTGCCTACGTCTCATCATGCGCCAATGCTCGTCGTTTCGCACGAAAGTAGGTTAGAGGAGAGTGTTCGAGTAAATCGGTGAGTTTTTCCATGTAGATGCAGGCATATCGGTCGACTTGATAGGCGAAGAAACTTTCTTCAGCGCCCGCTCTGAAAATACGATCCCATTTGGTGTTAAAAAATTCATGTTGTTCTTTGAGTAAATGGGCAATCTGGTGGTCAATGTCTGAGATTTGGGATTGAATGACGGTTACGTGCGGATCGTTAGACGAGCTTTTGCCCTCCTCACTCAGACGGGTAAAGAGAATTAGAGATTCTTCTTCTAATGACTTTTTAATGTCCATCGCGGACTCTATTTCGTGCTCTATAGGTAATGCTCTTTTTTGAGCGATGATTTCATCGCCTAATTCTTCAACGACCAATGCTGTTCGCCAATTGCAGTCTTTCTTAAGTCTTAGAATATCGCCGTAGATGTGATCGCCAATGTATAAAATTTCATCGCCATTCAGTCCAAGATCATCAGCGTATTGTCTGGCATTGCCCCCTTGATAAATACCAGGTTTGATAGGGCCTCTGATGTTGGTCATGCAATTGTGAAGAGGATCTATATTTAAAAATCGAAGTTTGTCGTAGAAAAAACGCGGTTTGTTGGCCAACGTGATGGTGTACTTAAATAAATCTTGCCAACATTCTCCTTCTTCAAGAAAAGGCCCCAGAGCATAGTCCAACAAACGGGTGCTGTGGTCATATTCTGAGTTGGTCAAAATGAAAAAGGATTTCCCGTGACGAATGTATCGTTTGATTCCTTCCACCACCTTAGGCTCTCTGATGACAAAATGGTCTAAATTTTGGCAAATCGCCTGTTTTAAACTGCCATCCGCATGAACTTTATCAACACTGCTGAGAACATCTCGAGCAATACTTGAATAATTCGGTAAGTTGTTTGTGGTTTTATCTTTTAAATCAACAAGTTGTGCGTATAAAACACAGAACGCAATCGAAAACGAGGTGTCGATGGCCATATAGTTGGGGTCGCTGAGGTCGACATAAATACTGCGGTAAAATTGTTGTTGAGCGGAAAAATCTATTTTGGTGGTTCCATGGGTACTTTCTCGAATCGCTCCGAATCGTGATAATTTTAAGATGTTACCATTTTGACTGTCCACGACCAGCCCACGGATAGCATCAGTGATATTGAACTTGAAGGATTTGATCTCCTCTGGGTACTGTTTGTAGTGGATCAAGTCTTGGATGATGAGTTGGAAGACCAGTGCTTCAAAATTTTTGGTCTTGTATCGTATCAGTGTGTGATCCATGTCTAAGCCAATGGTCTTGATTTTTTTCATGTTTAAAATTCGATTAACAAATACATTCTGAGTCATGAGGTCATTCCTAAAATTGATCTGTGGTTGCAATGTCCCAATACTTTTTATAGTGTGGCGGGATCGATTTGCTCAACAATTGTCCAGGCGTTAAGTAATGATGAATTTCGCTGAAGGGTTTGACACATTCAGAACTTACCCGTTTCATGATGAAGTCTGGGTGGAGTTGACTGGGGTTTGTTAATCCCATTGCACCGACGATTTCACAAAAACTTTTCATGGTGTTTTTATGAAAATTTGCGACACGGTGCTTTTTCACATCAACCACCAACCCTCTTTGAAGGCGTTGATTCTGTGTGGCCACACCGGTGGGGCAAGTGTTGGCATTGCATTGTTTGGATTGAACACAGCCAACAGCTAACATCATCGCTCGGGCGGAGTTACAGATGTCAGCCCCTAGAGAAATTTTTTCCACCAGATCAAAGCCCGTGGCAATTTTCCCGCTACAAATAACGCGAACTTTATCGCGAACATCAATCCCAACCAGTGCATTATGCACAAAGACCAATCCTGCTTCTAGGGGTTCACCCACATGGTTTGTGAACTCTAGAGGAGCGGCGCCGGTACCCCCTTCTGCACCATCAATGGTGATAAAATCAGGAAGAATGCCGGTTTCCAACATGGCCTTACAAATCCCTAAAAACTCGTCCTTTCGTCCTAAGCAGAGCTTGAACCCAACCGGTTTCCCTCCGGACAAATCCCGTAGTTTTTTGACAAATTGAAGGAGTCCCGTCGGTGAGTTAAATGCGGAATGAGCGGACGGAGATATGACATCTTCGCCCATTTTTACTTTTCGTGCGTGTGCTATTTCTTCGGTGAGCTTGGCGGCGGGTAAAATGCCTCCATGCGAGGGCTTAGCTCCTTGGGATAATTTGATTTCAATCAGTTTTACTTCCTCTCGGTTTGCTTCTTTCGAGAATTCTTGGGGATCAAACTTACCTTCTGCATCTCTGCAGCCAAAATAAGCAGTTCCAATTTGAAAATTCAGATCGCCACCTTGTAAATGATATTTACTTAAGCCTCCTTCACCGGTGTTATGAGCGAATTTTCCTAATTTGGCGCCTTCATTCAAGGCCATAATGGCTTTTGCAGATAACGATCCAAAGCTCATGGCTGAGATATTGAGTCTTGAAGCGTGGTATGGTTTTTTACAATCAGGACCTCCGACCATGATGCGAGGCTCGACTTCAGAAACATGTTTTGGATCGAGTGAGTGCAGAACCCAGGTGTAACCAATCTCTAAAATGTTTCGTTCCGTGCCAAAGGGAACCGTGTCTCGGACATTCTTTGCTCGTTGATAAACGATGGATCTTATTTCGCGATTGAAGGGCCTTTCTTCTTCATCATTGGCTACAAAATATTGTTGAACTTCAGGTCGAAGAAATTCAAGAATATAGCGAATGTGTCCGAGCAGGGGAAAGTTACGTAAGATGGTGCGTTTTTTTTGTAGTAAGTCATAGGCCCAAATGATCATCATAGGCACCAGGAGCACCATAAACCATCGTGCATCATGGAACATGACCAGCATTAAAAAAAGCGCTAATATGACCACCCCAAAACCGATATACCATTGACGACGCATACGTTTCTCCTTATGGGATCAATGACTCATAGTGTGGTGCCCAATATGTTTTTTGAATGGCTTTGTCCACATCGGCCTCATCGATCTCTGTTATTAGCCCTTCACGAATGCCCTCTTTCATGACAGCTCGTGCGATGTGTTTGCTGACCGCTTGAATCGTTGAGAGCGAGGGTAATAAGCTTCTACTTTCTGAGCTCATCGCAGGGGCTAATTCGCTCAGGGCGAGAGCGGCCGCCATGAACATCCCATCACTGATCCGATTTGCGCGACCTGCGACAATTCCAAGACCTAAACCTGGAAAGATATAGGAATTGTTACATTGGTCAATGTCAAAGGTTTGGTCGCCGATGGTGACGGGTCCAAAGGGGCTTCCTGTGGCAACCAAAGCCTGGCCTTGGGTCCACGTCAGGATTTCCTGTGGGGTGGCTTCGGCCCTTGAAGTTGGGTTTGATAGGGGAAAAATGATCGGGTGTTTGCAATAGTGGGCCATTTCTCGAACGAGCGGTTCTGTGAATTGATGGGGTTGCCCTGATACGCCTAAAAGAATGGTTGGTTTTGCATTTTTGATGACATCGAACAGGCTGATGGTTTGAGGAGATGTAAGCGTCCAATGGTCTAATGATTTTTTAGGATGAGCAAAGGGTTGTTGAAAGGGTCTGAGATCTGACATCTCGTCGTGTAGTAATCCAAATCTATCCACAAGATAAAAACGAGCGCGTGCTTCTTGCTCATTTAACCCTTGATGAGTCATGGCCAGAATTAAGGCCTCACTGATGCCACAACCGGCGGATCCTGCGCCTAATAAGGCGATGCGTTGTTCAATCAGCGGCATTTTCGCGACGTTTGTCGCTGCAATGATGGCAGCAACTGCAACAGAGGCAGTCCCTTGGATGTCATCGTTGAAGGTACAAAGTTGGTCACGATAGCGCTCAAGTAGAGGATAGGCATTTTGTTGCGCGAAATCTTCAAATTGTAGTAAGACGTTTGGAAAGTGGCGCTTGACGTTTTGTATGAACCGATCCACAAAAGTATCATATTCGCTTCCGGTGATGCGAGGATGACGCCATCCTAAATATTCAGGATCATTGAGGCGTTCTTGGTTATTGGTGCCTACATCTAACATAATGGGTAGCGTTTCTGTGGGTGAGATACCGCCGCAAACAGTGTACAAGGATAATTTACCAATAGGAATGCCTAGTCCGCCTGTTCCTTGGTCTCCTAGCCCTAAAATTCGTTCCCCATCCGTAACCACTATCACGCTGACAGATCGTGTGGCGGCGAGGATTGAGAAGATGGCGTCCATTTTGTCGGCTTCTGGGTAGCTTATGAATAAACCGCGAGGTTGCCTGTAGATATGGTGAAAGAGTTCACAGGCTTCGCCAACAACAGGTGTGTAAATAATGGGCAACATCTCGACCAAATGGTCTTGAACAAATCGATAAAACAGCACTTCGTTGCGATCTTGGAGGGCGCGTAAATAAATATGTTGTTCGAGCGTGGTTTGTTTTGCAAGAAAGGCACCATAACAACGAAGCACTTGTTCTTCGATGGTTTCTGTGTTGGAGGGAAGTAGACCATATAAATGAAACGTGTCTCTTTCCGCATCGCTGAAAGCTGTGTCTTTGTTGAGCAAAGGATCTCTCAACAAAGTTCGCCCGCGTGCAGTAACATGCTTGGACATATGACGCTCCGTGTCTACCATGAAGATGAACAATAAAGATACCATACTTGGGTGATTTTTGTTATACTTTCTTGTTTTGTCGTCTTATCTTTTTTGGAGTTCTCTTGACAGATTCTCAAGCGAAGGATTCGAGCGCAGACTTGTCCCGTGATTCAGGCATGGCTTGGCTGGTGTGTTTGTCGGCAGGCTTGTTTTTTCTTTATGAATTTTTTCAACTGAATTTATTCGATGTCATCAATCAGCCGTTGCGTTCGGAATTTCAAATGGATGCCACCGCATTGAGTTGGATGTCCAGTGCTTTTCTTTGGGGAGATATTCTTTTTTTGCTGCCAGCGGGTATGCTGCTAGATCGTTATTCTACACGTTGGGTCATTCTTTTCTCCTTGTTGGTCTGTATTATTGGCACATTTGGCTTTGCGTTGACGAATTCCTTCGCTTGGGCTACTTTTTTTCATTTGCTTTCAGGCATTGGCAATGCCTTTTGTTTTTTGGCTTGTGTGGTTTTGGTCACGCGTTGGTTTCCTTTTCGACGTCAAGCGTTGGTCATCGGTTGTTTGGTGACCATGGCCTTTCTTGGGGGCATGATTGCCCATACGCCCTTGGCCTTTTTAACGGATCATTATGGCTGGCGTAACGCGCTTCTCTTGGATGGTGGGATAGGGATTTTGATTTTGGTCTGGATCGGTCTGTTTGTGAAAGACAAACCCCAAGAGGAGAGCACCCTGAAAGATCCGAGTAAGCCTATCAGACCTCGTTTATTGACGCCTTTGTTAAATCTTCAAACTTGGCTTGCAGGCCTTTATACGGCTTGTTTGAATCTACCCATCATGGTGATTTGTGCGCTTTGGGGCGCGAGTTATTTGCAGGTGGTGCATCATGTCTCAACCATCGCTGCAAGTAATATTGTGAGCTTGATTTTTATGGGTAGCATTTTGGGATGCCCGCTGGCAGGATGGCTGTCTGATAGGGGGGGTAGGCGTAAACCCTTGATGATTTGTGGCGCCGTGGCCACCTTTGTGACGCTGATTCCTTTGTGTATGGGCATGATGCTATCAGAATCCATGTTGAGTTTTCTCTTTTTTAGCTTAGGATTATTCACCAGTACTCAGGTCATTTCATACCCATTGATTGCCGAAAGCAATTCGGCCAAAAACACGGGTTCGGCGACTGGGATTGCGTCCATTATCATTATGGGCGGCGGTGGTGTGGGTCAAGTTTTGTTTGGTGCGTTAATGCAGCATCATGCGGGTGCTGTGACCGAAACGTATGCTGTGGCTGATTATCAGTTGGCTATGTGGATGTTTCCAATGGCCGCCATTGTCTCAGGCCTTGCGATGTTATTGATTCGAGAAACGTATTGTGAACGCGTGATTAAGGGAGATTGAGAATGTTAGATGTTGAAGAATATCAAGGCTTATCCGTTAAATACGTGTCGTTGATGCCATGGGTTGTTTGTGTTTCGGCGTCACTTTTTTTCTTTTATGAATTTATCCAAGGCAATATGTTTGCATCGATCGCTGACAACATCATGCATGATTTTCACATAGAAGCTGACAAAATGACTTACTTATCTAGCGTCTATTATTTGTCAAATGTGATTTTTCTTTTTGCGGCAGGGTTGTTGTTAGACCGATTTTCCCCTAAAAAAACCATGTTATTTGCGATGATGCTTTGTGTCTTCAGTACCTTTGTTTTGGCTTATGCACATTCTTTTTATGTGGCGTTGGGATGTCGTTTTGTGACGGGTATTGGCAGTGCTTTTTGTTTTTTGGGTCCCATCCGGATAGCCTCTCGCTGGTTTCCTCCTAAGCGTATGGCCTTGGTCACTGGTGCTATCGTCACCATGGCCATGAGTGGTGGATTGTTGGCTCAATATCCTTTGACCAAACTTGTGGTGTATGTGGGGTGGCGTGACGCGTTGGTGATGGTGGCTTGGTTGGGAGTTTTGATGCTGGTGGTGATGGCCTTTGGGATCAAAGACAAACCTCAGCAATCCAAAATACACCTTGCTCACAAGATCCATCGACGGGATGTGATCAAAATCTTTTTTCATAATGCGCAAACACTGCGATCAGCTTTTTATACAAGTCTTATGAATATGGCGGTCGCTGTGTTTGGGGCGATGATGGGTTCACTTTACCTGATGCAACGCTTGTCTGTGGGTAAAGAGGATGCGTCACTGGTCAACTCAATGTTATTTCTCGGGGTTATTATCGGGGGCCCTTTTATGGGTTGGTGCTCTGACCGATTGGGCTTACGTGTTTTGCCGATGAAGGTAGGGGCTTTGGTGTCGCTTTTCATCGTGCTTATTATTTTATACGCTCCGGTCTCTTTAGGGCTGATGGGGCTGTTGTTTTTTTTACTGGGATTTTTTACAGCCTCCCAAGTCATCAGTTATGCGCTGGTGGTTGAAAGTAATTCGCCTGCCGTGACCGCGATGGCTGTCAGCATGATCTCTGTGTTAACGCAAGGCGGTTATATTGTGTATCAAAATGTGTTCAGTAGGCTGTTGCTGTGGCATGGAGAAATGCACATGGAGCAGGGGGTACCCGTCTATTCTATGGGCGATTATCAGACCGCCGTGATGATTTTGCCTATCGGTTTAAGTCTTGCTCTTTTGGCTATTTGGAAGCTTAAAGAGACTTATTGTCGACCGATTTTGGAATAAGCCTGATGACTGAGTCTTCAAAGCCAAAGGATGGAGCGATTTCTGATGAGAAGAAAAGTGCTTCAGAAAAACCTCAGCCACCTGGTGATTTCCAAGCCCGTGCTTGCGTCTTGTTGATGGATTCTTTAGGGATTGGAGCCAGTCTTGATGCGGCTCGTTATGGTGACGAGGGTGCAAATACCTTTGCTCATATTGTACAGCGCTGCAACGAGGGGCTTGCTTGTCAAAAAGGCGTGCGCCAAGGTCCATTGCAGATCCCCCATTTGGCACGATTGGGTCTATATCATGCGGCCTTAGCGAGCTCTGGCTTGAAGGTCGTTGATTTGGCGACACAACCTGTGCCAGAAGGGTATTATGGTTATGCTGTTGAGCAAAGTTTGGGTAAAGACACGCCCAGTGGCCATTGGGAATTGGCAGGTGTGCCCGTTCTTTTTGAGTGGGGTTATTTCCCCACGACGGAACCTTGTTTTCCTAAAGAGCTTATCGATGAATTCATAGCTCTGGCTGATTTGCCAGGGGTGTTGGGACAACGTCATGCTTCAGGTACGCAGATTTTGGAAGAACTCGGTGAAAGCCATTTAAAGACGGGCAAACCGATTGTTTATACTTCGGCTGATAGTGTCTTTCAAATTGCGGCTCATGAAGAGGCTTTTGGGTTAGAACGTTTGTATTCGATTTGTGAGATAGCGCGTTCTCTCGTCAATAAATATCAAATCGGACGCGTGATTGCCAGGCCCTTTGTGGGCGCGCCGGGTGCGTTTAAGCGCACGGGAAATCGTCGAGATTATGCCACACCTCCCCCACATCCTACCTTACTTCTTTTACTGGAAAATGCGGGTCGAGAAGTGGTAGCCATTGGAAAAGTTGCCGATATCTATGCCCATTTGGGTCCCACTCAAACCATCAAAGCAGATGGTAATATGGCGTTGTTTGATGCCACCTTGACGGCTTTGGCTGAAGCCCCATCCGGAAGCTTGGTGTTTACGAATTTTGTAGATTTTGATTCCTCATATGGCCATCGCCGCGATGTCGTGGGTTATGCAAAAGCCTTGGAAGAATTTGATAGGCGATTGCCTGAGCTAGAAGCGATGCTGCGGCCCAACGATCTGGTGGTGATCGCGGCTGATCATGGATGTGATCCGACCTTCCCTGGTTCAGATCATACTCGTGAGCATATTCCGGTGTTGGCGTTTGGTCCTAGTTCAAAGTCTTGTTTTATTGGTCGACGGGAGTCCTTCGCGGATATTGGTCAGACCCTTGCAGAACATTTGGAGATAGCGCCATTATCGCATGGGGTTTCTTTTAAAGATTAAAAATTCTTCTTGTCGCTTCCATTGATTTTTGATGTATCACCCCCATCTGATCAGTTTCGATGCTGAAAGGATCTATTTTGGAACAATTTCGCGGTACGACGATTTTATCGGTCAGACGTGGCAATCAAGTGGTGATTGGGGGAGATGGCCAGGTGACGGTTGGGAATACCGTGATGAAGGCGAATGCCCGAAAAGTCAGGCGTTTGTATAAAGACCAAGTGATTGCTGGTTTTGCTGGCGGTACTGCAGATGCCTTTACGTTGTTTGAGCGTTTTGAAAGCAAACTTGAAACCCATCAAGGGCATTTGGTACGTGCGGCCGTTGAGCTTGCTAAAGATTGGCGTACCGATAAAATATTACGTCGATTGGAAGCTTTATTGACGGTAGCTGATCGAAAATCATCGCTCATCATCACCGGGAATGGCGATGTGATAGAGCCTGAAGAAGGGTTGATGGCGATTGGTTCGGGAGGGCCATTTGCGCAAGCTGCGGCTCGTGCCTTACTTGAAAACACAACATTAAGTGCAGCAGAGATCGTGCGAAAGGCGCTCTCGATTGCCGGTGATATTTGTATTTATACCAACCATCAATTAACCGTAGAAGAATTGGAAAGCGACTGTGAATAATAACCTGATTGTGATGACACCACGTGAAATCGTGGGTGAGTTAAATCAACATATCATTGGCCAAGATGATGCCAAACGTGCGGTGGCCATTGCCCTTCGCAACCGTTGGCGTCGGATGCAGATCAAAGATCCCATTTTGCGCAATGAGATCATGCCTAAAAATATTTTAATGATCGGTCCGACAGGCGTTGGAAAGACAGAAATTGCAAGACGGCTCGCCAAATTGGCTGGTGCTCCTTTTATCAAAGTTGAAGCGACAAAATTCACTGAGATTGGTTATGTTGGCCGTGATGTGGATTCTATCATTCGAGATTTGGCGGATATCGCCATCAAACAAGAGCGTGAATTGGCTGTTCTTAAGGTTCAAAGAGCTGCTGAAGATGCGGCTGAAGAGCGGATCTTGGACGCCTTGCTACCACAAGCCAGAGGTGCGGCACCCCCTGAAAAAGAATCCTCCACTCGCCAAACATTTCGTAAACAATTACGCGAAGGGTCTTTGGATGATCATGAAATTGAAATTGACATTGCTGTGGCCCCAATGGGTGTCGAGATCATGTCTCCACCTGGTATGGAGGAAATGACCAATCAATTGCAGGCGATGTTCCAACAAGTGGGGACAAGTCGTACCAAATCTCGTAAATTGACCATTCAAAAAGCCATGAAAATACTGTCTGAAGAGGAAGCTTCCAAGCTTATCAATGAAGACGACATCAAGTTACGAGCCATTGAAAGCGTGGAACAAAATGGCATCGTGTTTATTGATGAAATAGATAAAGTAGCCAAGCGTTCCGACATTGGCGGGGATGTGTCTCGAGAGGGGGTGCAGCGAGATTTGTTGCCTTTGGTTGAGGGCACTACGGTTTCGACGAAATATGGCATGATCAAGTCTGATCATGTCTTGTTCATTGCCTCAGGTGCTTTTCACGTGGCGAAACCCTCCGATTTGATAGCAGAATTACAAGGTCGATTGCCTATCCGGGTTGAGTTGTCGGCTCTGACTGTGGATGACTTCGTGCGTATTCTGACAGAACCTAATGCCTCTCTTACTGAGCAATACATCGCATTGATGGCGACAGAAGGATTGGAGCTGAGCTTTGCTGAGACAGGGGTTCGTCGAATTGCCGAAGTGGCTTGGCAAGTGAATGAGCGCACTGAAAATATTGGCGCTCGGCGTTTATACACGGTGATGGAGCGCTTGTTGGAGGTGGTATCCTTTGACGCAACAGATAAATCAGGGGAGTCCCTGCATGTTGATGCAGCATATGTTCAACAACATTTGGGTAAATTGGTAGCGGATGATGATTTAGCGCGTTATATTTTGTAGGATGTCATCTTCTGATTGGACCGAAAGACATGAATAGCATCTCATGTCTTTCGGTCCAGACTCCAATTCTGAATACCGTGGGTTATGGTTGTTGAAATAATTCATTCAAATGGACATCAAGGATATTTTTCAGCATGTGATCCGCTTTTTGTAAGTGTACTTGCCAACCGTGAGTGATTAAATCTTCATGTAGCTTGAGCTCCGATAAAGAGGGTAAGGGGTAGGGGAGGCTTTGGGTGAGTTCGAACAGGGTCAAATGGTCTAAATTGCGACTCAGCAGGTAGTGCCCATTTCGAGTGATTTGAATAAATCTTAACTCGGTGAGTAATTTGAGGATGACACCAACATCTACCGCATAAGCTTGTTGACTGGCGTTGATGAGTTGCTCGAGATTTAAATCTTTACCCTCGAGCTGCGCCAACCAGAGTTGATGCAAACATAATAAAGCGTGGGAAAAACCATCGAGCGGGCGTCCTAATCGTCTCAGATGGTGTACCGAGAAGGCATAACTGATCTCGGCTCCTATTAAGGTGATGAACCAAGCCCAATAAATCCATACAAAAAACACAGGGATGGCGGCGAATGCGCCATACATCAGTTGATAGCCATTATAGTGTGTTAATACATAGGTGAAGGCAAGTTTGGCGGATTCAAAGAAAAAAGCTGCAAAAACCCCCCCATAAAGACCATGTAAGAATTTGACAGGGCAATTGGGAACCGCGATGTAAAAAAAAGTAAAGGCGATGAGAGAAAACAGGAAAGGGAGATAGTTAAGTAAGTTCGCCGCATCATGACGTGCAATTAATGGGATGGAAAGTAGGGTTGAACTTAATGCGATGCTTATCCCTAATAAAACGGGTGCGAGTGAGACAATGGCCCAGTACAGTAAAAATGCAGATATGCCCTGTCTTGATGAGCTGATTTTCCATATTTTATTCATGGTGCTTTCAATGGTGTACATGACCAGCAAGGTGATAGACAGTAAGAAGACAACCCCCATGATGGATAGTTTTGAGACTTGTGATGAGAGGGATTGTAAGTATTCTTGTATGATTTTGCCGGTGGTGGGGACGAAGTTTTCAAAAATAAAGTGTTGCAAGGGATCGGCTAAATTTTGAAATGCGGGAAAAGTCGATAACACTGCAAACCCTACGATGATGAGCGGGACAATGGCAAGTAAAGTGCTAAAAGCTAGGGCCGAAGCGCGATAAGTACAATCATCATCGATAAAATGACGAACAACAAAGTATAGAAAGCGTTGGATTTCTTCCAGTTTGGCCTGACATCTGTTTAGAAGGGTTTCTTTCATTTTAGGGTCGTTTTGACTATAGGATAGATTTATCATACCCTCCAGTTAAAATTAATTCATTAACTAAAAAGGACCACGATGAAAAAACCTTATGTCTTGGTGCTCTATTATTCACGTCATGGATCAGTCTTTCAATTGGCGCAACAAATAGCCCGCGGGATAGAGCATGTGGATGGGATGGAAGCTCGTTTGCGAACGGTCCCTCCCGTGTCACCCACCTGCGAAGCTGTGGATAAAACGGTGCCAGATACGGGTGCGCCTTATGTGCTGTTGGATGATTTGCGCGATTGTGCAGGGCTTGCTTTGGGAAGCCCTACGCGTTTTGGTCATATGGCAGCTCCGCTAAAATACTTTTTAGACACGACCTCGTCTCTGTGGCTTTCAGGCGATTTGGTGAATAAACCTGCTGCTGTGTTCTCATCAACGGGTTCTATGCATGGAGGGCAAGAATCGACGTTGTTGAGTATGATGTTGCCCTTATTTCATCATGGCATGGTGTTGCTCGGAGTTCCCTACTCAGAGCCTTTGTTGAGCTCGACGGAAACGGGAGGAACACCTTATGGGGTCACGCATGTGGCAGGTGCAAGCAATGATAAGCCCGTCAGTTCTGATGAGTTGACTTTGGCCAAGCACACGGGTGAGCGATTGGGTCGAATCGCTTTGCTTTGCCATCAAGGCTTATCCAAATGAAAGTGGTAAGTTTCAATGCCAATGGGATCCGATCTGCGGCTCGAAAGGGCTTTTTTGATTGGTTGGCTCGCGAAAAGGCTGATTTTGTCTGCTTGCAAGAGATCAGAGCGCAGAAGGAGGACTTGGCCTCTGAAGTTCAGTATTTTCCTGATAAGTATTATTGTGAGTATGTCGAAGGTGTGAAAAAAGGATACAGTGGGGTCGCCATTTACGCTCGAAAAAAGCCAATAAATATCATCCAAAAATTAGGATTTGAGAGTTGTGATGAGGAGGGGCGTTATCTTCAGTTTGATTATGATACGTTCTCTGTGATTTCGTTGTATATGCCCTCGGGGACAAGTGGCGATATGCGGCAATTGGTTAAATTTGATTTTTTAGAACGATTTGCTAAGCATTTGCAGACGCTAAAAGTGCTGGGTCGTGAGCTTATCATCTGTGGGGACTTTAACATTGCCCACCAGAAAATCGATATTAAAAATTGGCAAGCGAATCAAAAACACTCAGGGTTTTTGCCAGAAGAGCGGGCCTGGCTTGATGAATTATTTGGTTCTATGGGGTTTGTGGATGCGTTTCGCTTAAAAAATCAAGAGGCTTTAGAGTATACGTGGTGGTCACATCGGGGTCGAGCGCGTGCGAACAATGTGGGGTGGCGGATAGATTACCAAGTGATAACGCCTGGTTTGGTTGATCATGTATCCTCAGTTGCAATCTATCGAGATCAGTTTTTTTCGGACCATGCGCCAGTGTTGATTGAGTATCGGGGACTGGAAGATGATTAAAATAGCGAGCTGGAATGTCAATTCCTTGAGAGTTCGAATGGGCGAAGTTTTACCATGGCTTGAAAAGACTAAGGTTGATGTGCTCTTGATGCAAGAAACCAAAGTGGTCGATGATCTTTTTCCCGAGGAAAGCTTTGCAGAGCGAGGGTTTCAAGTGAGCTTTTCAGGACAAAAAACGTATAATGGGGTTGCTATTGCGAGTCGATTTCCAATCGAGGATGTCATCACGGATGTTCCGGATTGGGTCGATCCTGAGCGGCGGATCCTTGCTGCAACCATTCAGGGGATCCGCGTTGTGAACCTATATGTTCCCAATGGTGCGGCTGTAGGAGCGGATAAATATCATTATAAATTGAGGTGGTTGTCCAAAGTGACGACCTTTCTTCATCATCAATTGGTGCAATATCCAAAGCTTTTGGTCGCCGGGGATTTTAATATTGCCCCCAAAGATTTAGACGTACATGCGCCTTTAGAGTGGGAAGGCAGTGTGTTGGTGAGTGCTGCAGAGCGAGATGCCTTTGATAAGATACTATCGCTTGGTTTAACCGATAGTTTCCGACAGTGTCATCCGGACGCAACGGAATACAGTTGGTGGGATTATCGCGCTGCATCGTTTCGAAGAAATCGGGGGTTGCGCATTGATCATATCTTGCTGAGTGAGCCCTTGGTTTCGCGATGTGTGGATAGTCAGATTGATAAAGAACCTAGAGGAGCCGAAAGACCCTCCGATCATGCGCCAGTTTGGGTTGGATTGGATGAGGGATCGCAAATGAAAGATTCGGCGATTGATTTAAATTCATAACTCTGATATCGTGTTACGTCGTTTTGACTTTATTTAGAGCATGGTGCCTGGCAGCGTTCAGGTGGCGATGTTGGTTTTGTCTTTTAAGTGAGTTGTATTATGAGTGGTCAAGAAAAAGGTTCGATTCACCCTGATTATCAAGTGATCAAAGTCACTTGTAGTTGTGGTCATGTGTTTGAAACGCGTTCAACGTTGTGTAAAGACTTGAGTGTTGAAGTGTGTGCGCAATGCCACCCTTTTTACACGGGTAAACAAAAACTCGTGGATACTGGTGGTCGAGTGCAGAAGTTCCGTGATCGTTATAAAGCCCGTGGTGCTCAGGAAGCTGAACAAAAGTAACACCAAAGAAATCCTCTCGGGGTTATTCAAGCTGAGGGCTTGGGTCATTTCGCGGGGTAAACTTTTTTTTAAAAAAAGAGCATGGATCGGGAGCGAAATATTTTGGATGAAGACGTATTAAAACAGCGTGCGTTGGATTATCACGAATTTCCCACACCTGGGAAACTCAGTGTTCATCTTACAAAACCCACCAACTCTCAAGATGATTTATCGCTAGCCTATACGCCGGGTGTTGCAGAGCCCGTGCTGGCGATTGCGCAAAATCCTGACGATGTGTATCGCTACACGGCGAAGGGTAATCTCGTAGCGGTGATGACCAATGGCACAGCTGTGCTTGGTTTGGGTAACGTTGGGGCATTGGCCAGCAAACCTGTGATGGAAGGCAAAGCGGTTTTGTTTAAGCGCTTTGCTGATATTGACGTGTTTGATATTGAAGTCGATGCAGTTGATGCGCAAGCTTTTATTGCAACGGCCAAAAGCATTGCGCCCACTTTCGGGGGGATTAATCTCGAAGACATCAAAGCGCCTGAGTGTTTTGAAATAGAACAAGCTTTGATCGAACAATTACACATTCCCGTGTTTCATGATGATCAGCATGGGACTGCTATTGTGGTTGCCGCGGGGTTGTTGAATGCTCTGGAATTGCAACAAAAAAAGTTGTCAGAGGCTCGAATCGTTTGTATTGGTGCGGGGGCAGCCGGCATTGCTTCTATGCGTTTGTTGGTGGCTTTAGGGGCTAACAAAGAAAACATGTTGTTACTCGACACGAAAGGGGTTATTCACACTGGACGTGAAGATTTAAATGCTTATAAGTTCGCTTTTGCGAGAACGACCTCGTGTCGAACCTTAGCGGATGCTTTGGTCGATGCTGATGTGTTTGTTGGCGTGGCAAAACCTAATCTGCTGAATGCCTCTCTATTAAAATTGATGGCACCCAAACCCATTATTTTTGCGCTTTGTAATCCCAATCCTGAAATTAAACCAGAATTGGCGATGCAGGTGAGTCACGACCTAATCATTGCCACAGGTCGAAGTGATTATCCGAACCAAGTTAATAATGTGCTATGTTTCCCCTATCTTTTTCGAGGCGCACTTGATGTTCGTGCGACTTGCATCAACCAAGCCATGCAAATTGCTGCTGTAGAGTCTATCCGCATGTTGGTTCATGAGCCAGTGCCTGCAGTTGTGCGAGAGAATTACCCTGGTGTCGCCCACTGGGATTTTGGTGCGCATTATATCCTTCCAAAACCCATCGACCCTCGTTTGCGCGAGAGAGTTCCAAAAGCGGTTGCAGATGCAGCCATTGCAAGTGGCGTAAGCCAGATGACACATCTTTTATAAGGGGATTTTCTTGTCCAGACAAAACACTCATGCGCATACTCATGCGCTCAGTTAAATTGAGCCCGCGTCGGCAATTAATGTTGGGCGGCTTGATTTGTACGATTGGGGCTTTATTTTATTGCTATGAGTTTGTGTTAAGAATCCTCCCAGGGGCATTACAAAGTGAGTTAAGTGCCGCATTTGGTCATATTTCAGCCACCTCTTTTGGGCAATTGTCCGCGTTTTATTATTTTGCTTATTCTCCCATGCAAATGCCTGTGGGGATGTTGATGGATCGCTTTGGGCCTCGTCGACTGTTAACCTTTGCTTGTTTATGTTGCGCCATCGGTTCGTTCATGTTTTCTGTTTCATCTTCTTTGATGATAGCCGGGGGCGGGCGATTTTTAGTTGGATTTGGTTCCTCTTTTGCTTTTGTGGGTGTTCTTTCATTGGCGTTACAGTGGTTGCCTCCCCGTTTTTTTACGCTGGTTGCGGGATTGATCACAACGCTTGGTATGTTGGGCTTGGTTTATGGTGAAGTAAAAGTTACGGAGATGGTGGTGACCATGGGCTTACCTCATGTGTTATCGATGATGGTTTATATTGGTATTTTATTGACGGTGCTTATTTTTCTTATGGTGCGTGATGGGCCTGGCGGGCATCATACGAAGAGCCAAGCTTTGACCGATTTCTTTCAAAATGTAGCCAAAGTGTTGTTATCGCGACAAGTTTGGATGATAGGTTTTGTGGGTGCTTGTTTGTATACCTCTTTGTCCGTGTTTGGTGAGTTATGGGGTAAAACCTATCTTGAGCATGCGCATCATTTGACAAAGGTTGAGGCTGCAAAAACGATCTCGTGTTTGTTTTTGGGGTGGGCGGTGGGTGCTCCAATTGCAGGTTATTTTTCTGATCTGACGAAACGTCGTTTGATGCCTTTGGTTGTTGGGGCGGCCCTAGCTTTGGTTTGTATTTGCATCATTTTGTACTATCCAGGATTATCTTATACCTCATTAAATATTCTTTTGTTCTTGTATGGGCTTTTTAGTGGCACTGAACTGATTGTGTTTATCATGGCAAAAGAAAACAGTGGTGCACAATTATCTGGGACCGTGTTTGCCGCAACGAACATGATAGTCACCATTGGAGGCGTTATTTTTCAACCGCTGGTCGGCAAGTTGTTGGATGTCTTTGGGAGTGGTGTTTTGGTGAATGGCGAGCATGTTTATTCTGTTGGTGATTACCAGATAGCCTTGTCTCTTCTGCCGATTTGTCTTTGCTTGGTCCTGGTCTCGCCTTTCTTTTTGAAAGATCATTCTTATAACGCACCCTGAAACACGGCCAACAACTCAACGACAGGGACGCGTTGATCTATATTGCAACTGATCAGTCGACTGACTGGGAATGAGGTGATCAGGGCTTCTCGATAATGATGGCGTGTAAATTGGGTGTCGTGATTTGAAATCACCACGGTGACGCCTTTTTTGGCGTAGGTCATGGCTAATTCTGCGAGGAGGATTTGCTCAGGTTCTCCAAATTTGTTAGGTGTGTAGGCTGAAAAATTGCTGCTTTGTATGAGTGGTGCGTAGGGGGGGTCGCAGTAGATCAAATCGCCGTTAGTGGCCTTCGCGAATGTCGCTCGAAAATCGCCTTGAACAAAGATGGTTCGTTGACTTTTTTGATGAAAAAAATGCATTTCTGCCAGAGGAAAATAAGGCTTGGCATATCGGCCAAAAGGGACATTGTAGACGCCGCTCTGGTTATAACGACATAGCCCATTATAGCCATGGCGATTTAAGTATAAAAAGAGTGCGGCTCGTAGCCTCTTGTCTGGATCGCGATTGAACTGCTCTCGTAGGCGATTGAATGCTGCTTGAGAATTGTTTTCAGGACAAAAAAAGGATTTGCAATAACTGATGAACGAATCACCTTCACTTTTTAAATGTTGAAACAGTATGATCAAATCGTCGTTTTCTTCAGCCAACAGATAATGCGAATAATCAGCATTCAGAAACACGGCCCCAGAACCCGTAAAAGGTTCTATCAAACGATTCGCTGGTGGTAATGCTGGCAGGATATGGTGAAGACAACGATATTTGTTGCCGGCCCATTTTAAAAAAGGTTTGTTTTTTTTCATAATCCTCTGCTCGCAAGGGTTAGTAATCCCATCGCTATCAATCCTACAACAGTAAGGGTTTTCTGACCGCCAGGGATCTGAGCTTTTACCGGATCTTTTGACAAATGATTGCTTTTTCGACCTCTCCAAGCCATCAGTGCGGGCAGCAGCAATAGTAAAATAACACAACATACGCCCGCGTAACTCAAGGCTTGTAAGTAGATGCCTGGATTGATTAGGACGATCGCAAGAGGGGGCAGAAAGGTGAGGATTAAAATGAGCTTTCCTTGGGGGCCCGCCTTTTTCAGTTTCAATCCATCGGCAAGAAAATCAAAGAGGCCGAGAGATACGCCTAAAAAGGCTGTGATCATGCAAATGGAGGTGAAAAAGGCAAAGAAGCCCGTTACCCATTGACTGTTGACAGCCAATGCTAAAGCTTCTGTTAAGCCACTGGTGGCGTGATCACTGTCCATCAAGGCCATCAAGCCGGCTTTCCCATCTCGCTGAACCACGCCCATGATGACGATTTCCCAGAGGATGTAACAAATCAGCGGAATGAGCGACCCGATAAGAATGACCTTTCTTAACGTGGGAATGTCCTCTTGAAAGTATTCACGTAAACTCGGTACGATGGATGCAAAACCAAACGAGGTGATGAGGATCATCAAACTACCTGTGATGGCCTGTATAGAGCCGCCTCGAAGTGTCGGTAGATTGATGTAAGGACTGATGATAAGGAGCAATAAGAGATAAATCCCGAGCTTGCCAAACATCAATCCTCGATTCACATAATCGACGACACGAATGCCACTGTAGACGATGAAACTAAACAGCAACGTGAAAAGAAACGAGGTGATCTCACTTGGCACGTTGATATGCGCTGCTTGTAATAGACCATGGAGCACATCACTACCTCCGGAAATGTACGCGGCAAGGAGCGTGTATAATAAGAAAAGATAAGTCACCCAAGCTATGATTTGACCGGGTAGTCCAAGGGTTACTTTTGCCATGGAAACCATATTGCTGCCCGGGGGAAGGCGTAAGTTGACTTCAAGAACCAAGAGCGCGCCTGTGGTCATGATGAGCCAACACAAGATGAGGAACAAGATGGCATTCAAGATGCCAGCGCCAGCGGTTGCCACCGGGAGGGCCAGCATGCCACCCCCGATGGAAGTGCCTACGATGAGTAGGATCCCACCTACGAATCTTGAGAGCATGCTTGATCCTGTATGGCGTAATTATCAATCAAACGAATCTCTCCAATATTGACCGCAACATAGCGTCTACCTTCAAAGTCCTGAAGATATTGGACCTCGAGTTTAAGCTGTTTGAGTTCATCTTTCAATTGTTGCGTGGAGCGTGTTTTTTGGTGAAAGATGCGTGCAAACTGATCAGCAACTTGTCGTTGGTCAATCGTTAAGCGATGATTTCGAGAGCTTTTGGCGAGTCCACTTGGCTCTCGAATCGTGGGGCAGGAGATGATGTCGGTATCGATGAAAAACGCTTCAACCATACCACGGATGAGGTGTAGTTGTTGGTGATCTTTTTCACCAAAATAGGCTCGATGGGGCTTAATAAGTTGCAGTAGTTTCATCACCACGGTCAGCATGCCTGTAAAGTGCCCGGATCTATGTATGCCTTCCATGAGAAGGCTCTGGTGATTTTCATGGATTTGATAATGATAGTCATCGGGGTACATGTCTTTTTCATGGGGTAATAGACAATAATCGACGCCAATATCGGCCAGTAATGACAAATCATCGTCAAGTGTGCGCGGATAATGAATCAAATCATCCACTCGGTTGAATTGTGTTGGATTGATGAAAAGACTAGCAAACGTGAGATCATTGTCACTGCGGCTTTTCTCATAAAGTGAGGCATGGCCCGCATGCAAATTGCCCATGGTGGGTACGAAACCGATGGATAGGTCTGGGGCAAGTGCGCGCCGAAGATCCCGCCATTCCCTCAGATGCTGAATACATTGCATAGGATGGCTCCGTTAAAAAGAATGTTCAAGGGTTGGAAATTGAGCGAGTTGGATGTGCTCAACGTAGGTGTTGATGGCTGAGAGAAAGAGCTCTTTTCCATGCGCAAATTGTTTTAAAAAGTGCGGTTGAAAGGAGGTTTGCAATCCCAACATATCGTGCCAAACCAAAACTTGTCCATCCGTGTCAGGGCCTGCACCAATGCCAATCGTCGGAATGGCCAAAGCTTGGGTGATGGTTTTCGCAACGTCTTTGGGGACGCACTCAATGACCAAGCCAAAACAACCCGCGTTTTCTAAATGCATGGCCTGCTCTAATAACCCGTCTGCTTGCTCTTTACCTCTTCCCTGTACCTTATAACCCCCAAGTTGATGGATGGATTGGGGGGTAAGGCCGATGTGCCCCATCACGGGAATGCCTGCGGTGACCAAATAGCGAATGGTTTGACAGACGCCTTCGTCGGCACCCTCTATTTTGACGGCCTGGGCACCTGCTTGGAGAAGCTTTTTGACATTTTGTATGGTGTCTGTGTGTGACACACGGTGGCAAAGAAAAGGGAGATCGCTTATCAGAAATTGTTTGTTTAATCCCCTTGCGACAGCTTCTGTATGTAAAGTCATCATCTCCATGGTCGCCATGATGGTGTTGTCAAATCCATGAACCGCCATGGCCACAGAATCTCCGACCAGAACACAGTCGATGTTCGATTCAGCGATGATTTGAGCAGAAGGAAAATCATAGCAGGTGAGCATGCTGATTTTGGTCTGTTGTTCTTTTTTTTGTTTAAAATTAAGAATGTTCATGTGTGCCCCCCAATCGAGAATATGCGGAAGGGGATAAGGTGACTGCAGATGTTTCAGGTACTCGTCGCATGGATCAAGTCCTCCAAAGTGGGGTGATATGAAAAAAAGATCGCCGCTCTTACAAGTCGACGTCGCTCCAAACATTGGGCCCATTATACCTATACTGCGCGCAGTCACAAATTTAAGTTTTGAGCATCCCATCGGCCCTCTGGATCCTAACAGTTTTATTTCATCGTGGTTTGTGGTAAACCTATCAAAAATAAACCTTATACTCTCAAACTATGAGCCTGTCGAAACGAATCAATATCCCCGGAGAGCATTCCATGTTCTTAATCGGTGCGCAGGGACCTCTTGAGGCCATTTTGACGGTACCGACCTCAATGGATCAAGGTACCTTTGCCCTTTTGGGTCATCCTCACTCGCTTTATGGTGGGTCGATGAAAAATAAAGTCGTGACCACCTTGGCGCGGGCCTTTGAGGCGTGCCATATTGGAAGTCTTCGATTTAATTTTCGTGGCGTCGGGCAATCGGCAGGAGTTTATGATGCGGGGGTGGGTGAGAGTGAAGATATGCTGGCTGTGGCGGATCTTTGCAGGGCTGCGTTGCCAGATGTTCGGCTGGTGTTTGCTGGATTCTCATTTGGGTCTTTTGTAGCGTATCGCGCTGCAGCACAAACTCCTCATGCGTTGTTACTCAGTGTGGCCCCACCTGTGCAACACTTTGATCATACGCTCTTTGAAAAAATACCGACACCCTGGGTCATCGTGCAACCTGAGGAGGATGAGGTGGTGCCATTGTCGTTAGTGATGGACTATGTTGCTAAGAGTCCGACACCCATACCCTGTGTGCGGATACCCCAGGCGGGGCATTTTTTTCATGGTCAATTATCGGTGCTGAAGTCGGCACTCATCAACATCATCAGTGATTTATGACCCTGCTTGATGATTATGATGCAGAGGTAGCACGTAAGCTCATCACCCTTGACCCTTCACAGCGTGAGGTGATGAAGGATCTGCAGCGAGTGGCTGATGACTTGGCTTCACCTCGAAGGTCATGGCGTCGTTGTTTCAGAAAGCAATCCGTGAAAGGGCTTTATTTATATGGTCCTGTGGGCGTTGGAAAGACCTATTTAGGCGACTTGTTTTTTGAGCATGTTGCAGAAAAACACAAGGCGCGATTTCACTTTCATCATTTTATGCAACAGATTGATACACAACTGCGACGGTTACAAGGAAAAAAAGATCCTTTGCGTTCGATTGCGGCATCTTTTGCAAAAACGGTGAGGCTGTTGTGCTTTGATGAATTTATGGTCTATGACGTCGCTGATGCGATGATTCTTGGACAGTTGTTGCAAGCTTTGTTCGAGCATGATGTGGTCTTGGTGGCCACATCAAACATCTGTCCTGATTTGCTCTACCCAGATGGCCCACAAAGGGCGCGGTTTTTACCCGCCATTGCTTTGTTAAAGCAGCATTGCGACGTGGTGACTTTAGGCGCGCATTCAGATTATCGTTTGGGAAGAGCGCATCTTCCTGAGGCTTACTTTTACCCGCTCAATGCGCGGGCAACTGAAGCGTTGACGGCTCTTTTTTTAGCAAGCACAAGTGATGTGAAAGATGGAGTAGCGTTATGCGTTCAAAATCGATCCATCCCATCCGTTAAATGTGGCACGCTTGCGGTGTGGTTTCGGTTCGATGTGATTTGTAATTTGCCTAGAAGTCAACTGGATTATTTGGAAATCGCTGACCGATTTGAGAGGGTCTTTGTCAGTGATATTCCCACGTTGACCGAAAATGACACTGTTCGTGTGATTTTACTCATTCACTTTATTGACGTGATGTATGATCGAGGCATTCAGTTGGTTCTTTCTGCCGCTGTTGCTGTTGAAGCCCTTTATGTCCAAGGGGAGATGAAGACTTCCTTTCAACGTGCGCTGAGTCGATTGGAGGAAATGCGTTCAGAAG
>JAPLRK010000011.1 GCA_026399195.1 Legionellales bacterium | reverse complement strand
TTATTAGCGCACTGACAAAAAGACGCTATTCATTATCGGCCATGCGCACGATGTGTTGGTCAATCAAATGAAGATCCCACGACTTGATAGTGATTACATCTTCCCAAGTAAAGACGGCAAAAAAGCAATTGATATCAAACGACCTTGGGAAGTGGCTATAACAAAGGCTGGTATCGGTGATTTTAGATTCCATGATTTGAGACATAGCTGCGCAAGTTATCTCGCTATGAATGGCGCAACACAGCGTGATCTGATGGAAGTGTTAGGACATAAGACTGTACAGATGACAAAACGCTATTCTCATCTTAGTGACAGTCATATTAGTTCAGTCGTTGGTAGTATGAATGACAAAATATTTGGAGGGTTGAAATGACTTATGGCTACCAAATGGATGGTTTTTTAAAGACAGCCGACTATAAGCACTGGAATAATATCGCGTTCGTTACGCTTAACGAATTCACTTACTTAGCTGCCGGATTTTATCCACTTTTGGCAGGTCAGTATAGTTTGGCATATTTAGATTTGTCCGATAAAAAATTTAAACAGTTTTATGAGGAAATTAAACGACTCGGAGAAGATGATCTTCCACTTAAAACAAATGAAGAAACAGAAATTAAGGATTGTATGTCTGCCGAACCAAAAGACGAAGCTGTATTTTTGATTAAATGGGCAAAATCGAAAGAACTTTGTTGTTGTCCCTCGTATCAGCCTATCATGATTGTTGAAAGAAAAAAAATGGAGTTAGTTAATGCAGTTAGAGGACTGGAGAGTTTACCACTAGTCATTTTTGCAAGATTGTTGGCCTCTTTTAATAAATCTGTTGGTGATGAGGCTCATTTTGAGCGGTTATTAATTGGGGCTGAAAATGCTGGAAAAATCCGTTCGTTGATTAGTAGCAGGACTACTCCTACAGTAGAGGCAGACCCACCAAGTATTGATTATGAAATTACAGCATTAATCACTTGGGCGCAACAAAAAAAGTTTATTGTACCGGAAGAGATCATTCCAAATATAGTGTGTAATGATGACAATATTAACCCCAAAAGACTTAAGTCACTTCAAACTATGATATTGGCTATATCTAGCGGGATTACTTCGAGAGAAACTGCCTGAAAGGTTTGGAGAGGATTTAAGTTTTTCTATTAAACCTGATACCGTAAAAGATATTCTCGATGAAGCTGTAGGTAAATTGTTAGATTAAAAATTCATCCCAAATAGGCCTAAATGGGATAAGTCAAATCCCATTTGGGACACAGAGAAACAGCGTCAAATCATAATTCACATCAGGAGATTGCGATAGTTCGCGATCATTATCAACAAATCTGAAAGGTGAGTTATGACAAACCAAAATCCCATTCCTCTATTATCCACAATTAAACAATTCTGCAATAAATACCCTGCGTTCACCGAAGGCGGTATCAGAGATCGTGTCTTCTACGCTAACTCCAACGGATTAAAAAAATTCGGAGCCATTTTACGCAATGGTCGCCGAGTCTTAATTGATGAAGAAAAATTCTTCGATTGGCTACGGGAGTATGGAGCATGAGTAATAAAAATAGTGGCCTAGTTTCTAGCGTATTGAAAGCATTGCTTGAAGGACAGCTATTAAATCGAAAGGATTTTAATAACGGTTCTTTGCACTCATGGATTTCTACCCTGCGTAATCAACGATACATACCGATTGAGAGTGTTAAAACTCATGATGGTACTTGTGATTACCTCATGAGTCCTGAAGACATAGCCTGTTATAAGCGCCCCGATCTAAGAGAGAGACAGCGAGCTGAAATGAAGGCATTCGTTGATAATCGGCGCAGACAACAGGCGAGCAAATAACTTCAGGCGGCTAACGCTCTACATGAGATAGAAAAGCGCTAACCAAATAGACAAGATGATAACTCGAGGGTGAGCGCTCTCGAGGTCTTCAAGAGGGACTTAAGATGAATAATTTTATTACAATGGTGCAAGAAATTAAAGTAGCATCAACAAATCATGGTGTAACTGTAACAGACCAGTTTAAAAACATTAACGGGAATGAGTTATTAGCCAAGCTTCGTGCTTGTACCCATGGCATCAAGGACGGTAGCCATTGGCTTCGCACTGCGTTAAACGTTGATAACGTTGGTAAATGTATGCCAAGGAGTAACGACCACGCTGCAAGCTTGGCTAGCATGCTTATCATCGATTGTGATAAACGGATCACTGCTAACGGTGAAGAAAAGGATGGCGCACCAGATCCGCATATGATGAGTGATATTCTAAAACGACATAATATTGCCCATGTTTTCCATGGCTCATATTCGCATTATAGCGGTGAGATTAATCGTTGCAGAATCGTATTAATAACAAGTGAGCCTTATAACCAAGCGCAATTGGACGAAACCGCTACGCGGTAATTTTCCCCGCATGAGATCCCATCCCCTGATTAATCTTCTGTATAGCTTGTAGATCTTTAGAAAGGAATTTTTTCGACCTTAGGTATTATATTTTGTGCAAAGTGCTCCGTTTTGT
>JAPLRK010000073.1 GCA_026399195.1 Legionellales bacterium | reverse complement strand
ATTCATTGGAGGCAAATAAAAAGATCAACCAACCCCTCCTAATGGACAGGTGAGGCCAAAATTTACGTCATTTAATTTATCGCTCATTATTTGGACAAAATCGCATGAGGCTTTTTTCATGCGGTTTTGTCCAGACTCCAAGATTTAAGCAACTTAATCTTTTATTGTCGCGCTGTGCAGGAATGGTCGAAGCAAAAACAACAACAACCAGGAAAGATAAATGTTTCATCTGAAATCATCACTAGGGCCGCAGCTGTCAGGAGCGCAAGTGCTGGTGGTGCTCCAGTATCTGCTGCGGTTAGTGCAAATGGCGGCGGGTCGTCTGATTCACCAACTTATACGGCCAACGCATACAAAGCTGCTACCCAAGCGCAATGGGCATCCAAACTTTCGACTCAAGAGATAATTACTATACAAGAGGCAATAAAGACATTAAAGAGTGAAATGGCAGAGTCCGTTGGCAATTTCGGAAAATCCCTTAAAACGATAAAAGTGGAGGCTCTTACAGAACTTTTGGAGGGATGTAAAATAACTAATAAAGATAACCAAGAGAAATCGGTTGGGAAGATCATTCAGGAGATTCGTGAGAAGCCAGAATATAAAAAAGTGAGGGCTGGCATTATTTCACACAGAACAAGAGACATACTGGAGGCTCTAGAAAAGGAGTATCAGCCGAAACCCCAGCTGGGCACGGCCCCTAGGACATGAAAGTAGCCAACGAGCGTCCAACTCAGTAGGCTAGGGGACTTTTCAACCCCTAGCCTCTTTAGCCGAATTGATCGCCGCCCTCTCTGATGACCTTTTACTTTCCTACCTCTAATAACCCATTTTCTAAAAAACCTATCCAGAAAACGCCCTAGTACAAGCTGTCATTAGCCCACTTGGGAAGATCCCCAAATAGAGGAGGGATAAGCAGTTCAGTGAAAAGACGAGCTTAATTCCTGTGGGCATCTGCACCGGCTTTGTTTCTGGGGCATCATCAAAATACATGATTTTGATCACTTTTAAGTAATAGAATGCGCCAATCACTGCGAAAACCAACCCAAGAACAGCGACCCAAACCATGTGTGCATCAACCAAAGCCTTTAACACCAACAACTTGGTGATAAAGCCCACCGTTGGCGGGATCCCCGCCATGGATAGCATCACGATCATCATCATAAAGGCTAGCCATGGATTTCTACGGTTCAAACCTTTTAAATCATCCAGCGCTTCAATTTCCAACCCATCTCGCGATAACAAGACCAACAAACCAAAAGCACCCGTCGACATGATGGCATAGATCAAAACGTAGTAGAGAGCCGCCGAATACCCACTTTCCGTAGCTGCCAATATCCCAAATAATGCATACCCCATGTGCGATATCGCCGAATAAGCCAGCAATCGCTTGAGATTATTTTGAGCAATCGCTAACAAATTTCCTAACCCTGCAGAGAACAGCGCCATAATGAGCACCAGTTGTTGCCACTCGGTCGTAAGCTCTGGCAACCCCAAGGTCAACACACGGAGAGCCATCCCTACTGCTGCAATTTTCGGAGCCGTGCCAATAAACAGCGTGACAGACGTTGGGGCACCTTGATACACATCTGGGACCCACATATGAAAAGGGACAGCGGCTAATTTGAAACCAACACCTGCAAGAATAAAGACCATCGCAAAAGACAGTAACGCTTTTTCCTCGGGCCATTGCGTCGCTATGGCCTTTGAGATCCTCAAAAGGTCAAGCTCACCTGTTGCGCCATACAATAATGACATTCCATAAAGCAATAAGCCTGAAGCAATGGCACCCATCACAAAATATTTCATAGCAGCTTCTGATGCATCACTGTTCGTACGCCGAATAGCCGTCATCGCATACAATGGCAACGACAATAATTCCAATCCCAAATACATGGACAATAACGAGTGAGCCGAAACCAAAGTGAACATGCCTAAGGTCGAAAAGAGTCCCAAGACATAATAATCCCCCGTTGGCATTTGGCGCTCTGTGAGATAGTGCTTTGAATAAAGGAAACACAGGGCCACGGAAGCGGCAATAAACATTTTCATCAAGTGAGCTGTATCATCACTCATGAACAGACCATTCAAAATGACTTCCCTGTAAAGTCCTACATACATAAAACTCACAAGACCTGCGAGCACAAGGCCAATCATCGCTAAAATGAACGAAATGGAGGGATACCTCTCTTTCAGAAACAAATCAGCCAAAAGAGCCATACACGCAGTAACCAGCACAATCATTTCAGGCAATGCTAAGTGGATGTTATTGAGCAATTCAGTCATGTCAATTTAGCCTTACAATTTGGATTTTTCAGCCGCAGCAAGCGTGTGGCTAACCGTTTGATGCACGTATTCCAACATGGGTTTCGGGTAAACACCCATCGCCACGACCGCCAACGCCAATAGCACGTAAGCCATGCCTTCAAACACATCGAGATCTTTTAATTCTGCCACTTTGGGGTTCACAACCGCACCAAATATAACGCGCTTATACATCCATAAAGTATATACGGCCCCAATGATGAGCGTACTGGCGGCCCAAAAGGCAACCCAAAATCCTGCTTTGATGGAGCCCAAAATCACCATAAACTCGCCGACGAAGCCGGAAGTTCCTGGTAGGCCTGCATTAGCCATAGCAAATAACATGAACAAGGAGGCAAAAAGAGGCATGGAATTCACCACCCCCCCAAAATCTTTCACCTGGCGAGTGTGCATCCTGTCGTAAATGAACCCAACCCCTGCAAACATGGCGCTGGACACAAAGGCATGGGAGATCATCACCACGATAGCCCCCTCTAGCACAAGGCCTGCACTGCGCAAACTCGCATGCTCGGCAATTGAAAAAATCGCAAAACATCCAAGGGTGACAAAACCCATATGTGAAATCGAGGAATAGGCAATTAATTTTTTCATGTCCTGCTGAATGATGGCAATAACCCCAATATAAACAACGGCTATCAAAGAAAGCACCACCATCGCTGGGGCAAAAACTCTGCAAGCATCCGGCACAATGGGCAAAGCAAAGCGTATCATCCCATACGCACCCAACTTCAACAAAATAGCGGCCAGCACAATAGAGCCTCCCGCTGGAGCCTCAGTATGCGCATCAGGTAACCACGTGTGGACTGGGAACATCGGTACTTTAATAGCAAAGCTTAAGAAGAAGGAGATGAAAATCAACGTTTGTGCCGTCATCCCTAGCTGAACGGCAGTCATCGTCTCAATATCAAAAGAGTGTGCCATAGCCCCTAAATATAAAAACGATGCAAGCATCAACACGGAACCGAGAAAGGTATATAAAAAGAACTTAATCGCGGCATACACCCGATGCTCAGAACCCCATATGCCAATGATGAGATACATGGGCACCAAAGTGGCTTCCCAAAAAATATAAAACACAATGGCATCCATGGCAGCAAAAACACCCACCAACAACCCTTGCATGATCAAAAAGGCAGACAAATACTGCCCAACGCGGTGTTTGATGCTATTCCAAGTCGCAAGAATCACTATCAGGTTGGTGAACACGCTAAGCACTATCAAAAGCAGCGAGAGGCCATCAATCCCTAGATGATAGTTAATCCCTAATACCGGTAACCAGGGAATATCTTCAACGTACTGCATATCCTGTCCGTGCACATCAAAGCCACTCAACAAAGGAATGCAAATGAACAAGGTCAAAAGAACCGTAAACAATGACAAATAACGGGAGACATTCGGATTGCTGTCATCACCTGTGAGAAAAACAAAGACGCCGCCCAAAATGGGAAGCCAAATCAATAAATTAAGCAAATGGTGCATACTTCTTCCTTACAATAACAACCAGCAAAGAAATCCCAAGATTCCAAAGACCATAACGGTAATGTAGTGGTACAAATAACCGTTTTGAAAGGCTTTTCCATGAACCGCGCACCATCTCACGACTCGCCCAGTGCCATTCACAAACAGCCCATCAATGATCCGTTGATCAGCAACCGTATAGAAAAAACGTCCTAATGCCTTAGTGCCCCTCACCAAGACGTGATCATTAAAAGCATCAAAACCATATTTATTTACCAACAGGCGATAGCATAAGGAAAAACGCTTCGCCAAAACCTCTGGTATGGATGGCATCGCCAGATAACTTACCCAAGCCAAAGCAATGCCAACCCATGTCAACCAAAACACCCATGATGCTGGCGCATGTAACATCGAGACCCAGGGAGAGACAATTTCTTTTCCAAGTTCGCCCAAAACCTGATGCTCAGGCAACACAAACAACGAGGCGCTCAGTAAGGATGGCTTATCAAATAAGATGGGCATATAAAGAAAACACCCCAAAATAAGCGAAGGAATGGCTAGCATCACCAGAGGTATCAAGACCACCCAAGGTGACTCATGCACATGGTCATAGGTATTCTTATCCATCCGAGGCTTCCCATGAAAGGTCATGAAGAGCGCGCGGAAGGTATACAGTGCGGTAACCATCGCACCCAGCAGCACACAATAGTAGGCATAAGAGCTTCCAGGAATTTTTGCAAGAAATACAGCTTCGATGATGGTGTCTTTCGAATAAAAACCCGAAAACGGAGGGAGCGCACAAAGTGCCAAACTGCCGATCAGAAACGTCGCATAAGTTATTGGCATTTTTCGCCATAAACCACCCATCTTTCGCATATCTTGCTCATGATGCATCCCAAGAATGACCGATCCTGCGCCCAAAAATAGCAAGGCTTTGAAACAAGCATGGGTTGTGAGATGAAAAATACCGGCACTATAGGCAGACGCACCCATTGCTGCCATCATATAGCCCAGTTGCGAAAGAGTAGAATATGCAATCACGCGCTTGATATCATTCATCACCAAGGCAAGAATGCCGGTGAATAACGCGCCTGTTGCACCTATCACCAAAACAAAACTCAAAGCAGTCGTCGATAGTTCCATGAGCGGCGAGATACGCGCCACCATAAATACACCGGCCGTTACCATCGTCGCTGCATGAATCAAGGCGGAAATAGGGGTTGGGCCTTCCATAGACTCCGGCAACCAAACGTGCAGGGGCACCTGAGCTGATTTTCCCATGGCTCCCACAAACAACAACAAGCAAATCACCGTCAACACAGAAACATCATGACCAGCGAAGATCTGCATGGTTTCAGTTGAAAGCACTGACGCGCTTTTAAACACCGCTTCGTAATCAAGACTACCAGCATAAGCTAAGACCAGTGCAATCCCCAAAAGAAACCCAAAATCACCCACACGATTGACGACAAATGCCTTGAGACTGCCTTGATTCGCTGATTCCTTTTGATACCAAAACCCAATCAATAAGTAGGAGACAAGACCAACCCCTTCCCAACCAAAAAAGAGTTGTAAAAAATTATTGGCTGTGACCAACATCAGCATCATGAAGGTGAACAAAGAAATATAACTGAAAAATCGCTGATACCCAGGATCATCAGCCATATAACCCACGGTATACACATGCACCAAAAAGGACACAAAGGTCACCACAACCATCATCACCACGGTCAGTGGGTCAATCAAAAAACCAATATGAAACGCATAAGGAAAAAGCATCCCGCCGCTAGCCCAAGTGTATAACTGAGTATTCAAGACAGGCTCAGCACCCGTCAAAACGGCAAATGCAACATAAATTGAAAGCAGTAACGATAACCCCACACCAGCAATGGTTACCGAGTGCGCGCCAACGCGGCCTATCTGTTGTCGAAAAAATCCGGCGACAAGTGAGCCTAGAAGAGGTGCCAGCACAATCATCAAACAACACTGTAAAATACTCACGAGTTTACCCTTTCAAATGATTCATCTGATCCACATTGATGTTACCTCGGTTACGATAAAGCAACACAACAATGGCCAAACCAATGGCGGCTTCTGCTGCGGCAACGGTCAAAATAAAAAACACAAACACTTGCCCCGCCAATCCCCCATGAAGATGAGAAAACGCCACAAAATTAGTGTTCACAGCCAACAGCATCAATTCAATGCACACCAACAGCAATATGATATTCCTACGATTCAAGATGATCCCAATCAAGCTTAAGGCAAAAATCATCACGCCAAACATCAAGTAGTGTGTTATGGGTATCATCTAAGTTTCCTTTTCCGACTTCATTTTAATCAGCTTTACTCGGTCTTCACGACGCGTCATGATTTGTTTGACAATATCCTGCCGTTTAGAGCGAATCGGATGACGATGTACGAGGGTGATGGCGGCAATGATAGCCACCAACAGAATCACTGCGGCCAACTCAAAGGCAAAAACATAGTCCGTATAAAGCACCATACCCAGCGCTTCTGTGTTGGGCAAGGCTTCGTCAGTCACGGCAGTAGCAATGCTCATTTGAAACCCTCCTTTCGGCAAGGACATCAACAACAACCCCGTCAACAACGCACCGCCCATCAACCCAAATGGCAAATAACGGGTGAAATGCTTCTTCATCGATTCAGTGTCAATATTCAGCATCATCACCACGAATAAAAACAAGGTCATCACCGCACCCACATAGACCAGAACCAAGATGAGCGCCAAAAATTCGGCTTGAACCAACAGCCACAAAACGGCGGTGCACACAAACGTCAAGACCAAAAAAAGCACACACCGAACAGGGTTATTTTGCGTGATCACCATCAATGCCGACAGCAGCGCCATTCCGGCAAACACGTCAAAAATCAGTTGTGGCAATATCTCATGCATGCGAACCTCACACCCTTTGAACAACGCACGTACTCCATGCCAGAGCACGAATCTACGCCATCACAAACCTTTATGAACAAGGCTGCATGAGTCTTTTTTCATGCAGCCTTGTTCACCCTCAATTTAACGGTATTTTTGATCAGCCAATCGATCAGCTGCCAACCGTTCTTCCATCATATCGCCAACCGCCAACAGTTTCTCTTTGGTCATGATGTTCTGACCACGCGCACTGATATGATAATGCTGAATCGGCGTCACAACGATCGAATCTACAGGACAAGATTCTTCACATAATCCACAGTTGATACACTTGAATACATCAATGTCATAACGGGTCGTGCGTCTAGAGCCGTCTTCCCGTTCTTCGGATTCAATCGTGATAGCCAATGCCGGACAGACCGCCTCACAGAGTTTACAAGCAATACAACGCTCTTCCCCATTCGGATACCGACGCAACGCTAACAAACCACGAAATCGTGGGGAAATCGGTGTTTGTTCCTCAGGAAAGCGCACCGTGATTTTTTTCTTAAAAAAATAAGTCCCAGTGACTTTAAGTCCCGCCAACAGTTCCAGAAGCAAAAAACTACGCAGATAGTGCTTCACATAGGCCAATACTTTTTTCATCCTCTCTCACTCAAAACCATGGTTTCACCTGACCTACGACCATAAGTGCTGTCACTATAAGCCACACAAGCGTCACAGGAATCAACACTTTCCATCCCAAACGCATCAATTGATCATAACGATAACGTGGAAAAGTCGCTCTGACCCAGAGGTAGACAAACAAAAAGAAAGAGACTTTCACAAAAAACCAAACAATCCCTGGAACAAAAGAAAAAAGGTGCGAAAGTCCCGGAATGTGGTCAAAAGGAGACAACCATCCCCCGAGAAACATCAAGGTCATCAGGGCCGAAATGAGAATCATACTGGCATATTCGGCCAAAAAAAACAGCCCAAAAGCAATGGCTGAATACTCCACATGAAACCCTGCCACAATTTCTGACTCGCCTTCCACCAAATCAAAAGGCGCTCGGTTGGTTTCAGCAACCCCTGCTATCCATAACACCAAAAACAAAGGAAACAACGGCAGAAACCACCAATGCCAAAAGCCACCCTGTTGAGAAAGCACGACATCGGTGATGTTCATACTCCCTGACGCTAACAAAACGCCAACCAAAGCAAACCCCATCGGAATTTCATAAGAAACCGTTTGAGCGGCACTGCGTAAAGCACCCATCATGGCGTATTTAGAATTAGAAGCCCAACCGGCTATCAACACCCCATAAACGCTGAGTGAACTCATCGCAAAAAGAAATAAAACCCCGGCATTAATATTCGCAAGCACAAGGCCCTCTGAAAAAGGGATCACAGCCCAACTGGCCAGTGCTGGTGTCAATGAGAGCAAGGGAGCAATCACAAACAAATACTTGTTAGAACGCGTCGGGATGATGATCTCTTTCAACATCATTTTGATGAGATCGGCAAAGGGTTGCAATAATCCGAGAAAACCCACACGATTTGGGCCCAAACGAACCTGCATATAGCCAATCACTTTACGCTCAACATAGGTAAGATACGCAACAGCCAACAGCAGCGGCAGCACGATAATGAGAATTTTAATGACCATCCACAACAATATACTCATGTCTTGTAGCATGATGCGCGACCCTAATCTATGGCTTTATCGATATTTCAGCAAAAGCATGGCCCAAATCCACCGTCTCAGGCATAGCATTTGCTACCCATATAACATCTGGTGCCACGCGTTCATCACGTTTGAGCGGCAATGTTATCTCAATATCCCCTTGAGATACAGTAGCAGTTTCCAGCAATTGAAGATTGTCCGCCGTCTTTGGGTGGATTCGAACACAAGGAGACTCAGCGGAGGCACAGTCTTGTAGCGCCTGAGCATGCCTCACGATCATATCCAAACGATATAACGGCCATTCACCCACTCGAACCAAATGCTTACGGCTGACAGGCAATGATTTTGGATAGAATAAAGCGGGAGTCCTGACAGATGCCATATCCACAGAATGTTTCAAGTCTTTGAGAACCTCTTCTGATGAGGCGTATTCAAAACCTCTGAGTTGAAGCAAGTTCGCCAAAACACGGCATACCTTCCAGGCAGGGCGTGCCTCGCCGAAAGGTGTCAAAGCCCCAGGAACGCTCTGCCAGGTGTGATCCACATTGACATAAGTTCCGGAAGTTTCTGCATAAGGCGAGATCGGTAAAATGACATCGGCATACTCTTGTATAGATTCATTTTGAAAGCTCGACAACATCACCACGAACTCCGCAGCCAACATCGATTGTCTCGCACGATGTGGATTCGCAAAATCAAATCCAGGCTCTACGGCCATCAAAAAGTAGCCTTTGAGCTTCGCTTCAATAGCGGCCTGTGCATCAAGCCCTAATACTTTTGCATCTTTACCCGCAGCTTCTCGATGTGGCACCATCCCAGCAAGCCATGCTCCCGCGCAATTTGCACCCACCGTGAGACGGATGTGTCGTGATGAACTTAAATTCACCATCAACGCCACCAACGTCCGAAGAAGAGCTGCGTCGGGATGATTTTCACAAATGGCCCCTGTGATCACCACGGCATGCTCCGAGCAAAGTGCCTTCGCCATGGCTTTTGCCGTTGCACTCGGCTTCAAACCAATCACTAATTTTTGAGCATCTAGGGGCAATTGACTCGCATCACCCACCAAAGCCAACACAATCGAGGCTAATTGCAAGGGCAGCTCATCTGGAGACACAATGATCTTTTCTGTCATGTCAAAGGGACTATCGTAGTCCACAGAATTCATCGCGTAAACTTTGGCGCCATTTCGAAAAGCTTTACGAACACGAACGGACGCCAGCGGCACCTCTTCTGTCAAATGACAGCCCACTATCAACACCGTCTCTTGATGTTCTATGTCAGCATAAGGCAAGGAACTGGTGGGCATCATTGGAAGCCCCTCTTGATCACGAAAATCTGTTTGTTGAAGGCGATGGTCCAAATGATTGACACCCAACGCCCTCATCATTTTCTGTAATAAAAAAAGTTCTTCTAATGTCGAGGAAGGCGACGCGAAAGCTGCCAGTTGTTCAGGACCATGCTGTGACACAATGCGACGAATGCCGTCTGCTGCAAAGGGTAGTGCCACATCCCAATCGACGGCTTCCCATTGCCCATTCCGCTTGATCATTGGCATGCCTGCACGCGAAGGATGCTTCATCCCTAGATAACTGAAGCGGTCGCGATCTGAAAGCCAGGTTTCGTTGATGGTTTCACGATCTTTAGGAACGACCCTCATCCATTCATTTCGCCTAACATGCACGAGCACGTTCGAACCCAAACAATCGTGTGGGGCAATACTTTCATGCTGGATCAGCTCCCAGGCTCTGGCCGTAAAACGGTAGGGCTTTGAGGTCAGCGCGCCCACTGGGCATAAGTCGATGATATTTCCTGATACAGGTGACGTCAGACTATGTTTGACGTAAGTGCCTATCTGCATGTGTTCTCCACGACCGGTGGCACCTAGCTCACGAACACCCGCCACTTCATCACCAAATCGAACGCAACGCGTACAATGAATACACCGTGTCATTTCAGTAGAGATCAAGGGGCCAAGATCCTCGTTTGCAACGGCACGTTTGCTTTCACCATACGTCGTTTCATCTTCCCCAAAACCCATGGAGAGATCTTGCAGCTCACATTCGCCACCCTGATCGCAGATAGGACAGTCTAGAGGATGATTGATCAAAAGAAAGGCCATCACGGCTTGTTGCGAACGGACAGCCTCTTTAGACTTTGTGAAAACCTTCATCCCATTGGTGATGGGTGTAGCACAAGCAGGAACCGTTTTTCGACCGTTTTCAACTTCAACAAGACACATGCGGCAGTTCGCCGCCACCGATAATTTTTTATGATAGCAAAAGCGAGGAATATAAATGCCCGCCTCATCCGCCACCTCAATGATCATTTTGCCATTCTCTACTTCAAATGCCTGCCCGTCGATTTCAATGTTGGCCATAAATATACCTTAGGAGCGCGCCGAAACAAAGGCCCGTTTATTCGTAATAAAATACTCAAATTCATGTGAAAAGTGTTTTACAAAACTTTGCACGGGCCAAGCTGCCGCTTCACCCAATGCGCAAATCGTTCGACCCTCGATCTGATTTGCAACGTTGACTAATTTTTCGATGTCGCCAGGTTCCCCATGTCCCTCTCTGATTCGATGCAACAAACGAACCAACCAGCCGGTGCCTTCCCGGCACGGGGTGCATTGACCACAGGACTCCTCCATATAAAATTCAGAGATGCGATAAAGTGCATCCACCATACAAGTGGTTTCATCCATGATGATCACAGCCCCTGATCCAAGGCCTGATCCTGCTTTCTGAATGCTGTCGTAATCCATATCAAGCGTCATCATCACATCGCCCGGCAAAACGGGCATGGAGGTGCCCCCTGGAATCACGGCTTTGATGCGTCGATCGTGGAGCACACCACCCGCTAACTTTAATAAGGTTTTAAACGGTGTACCTAAGGGAATTTCAAAATTGGCCGGATTATTCACATGTCCACTGACACTGAAACATTTACAGCCCCCATTGTTGGGCTTCCCTAACTTCAGAAACCACTCACCACCCTTTTCCATGATGACAGGGACCGACGCAAAGGTTTCTGTGTTATTGATGGTGGTTGGTTTGCCATACAACCCATAATTAGCAGGAAACGGGGGTTTAAATCGGGGTTGGCCTTTTTTTCCTTCCAAAGAATTCAACAAAGCCGTTTCTTCACCGCAAATATAAGCACCAGCGCCAAGGTGATCATATAAATCAAAATCCACCCCTGAGTCCAAAATATTTTTGCCTAAAAATCCTGCGGCATAAGCCTCAGCGAGAGCCGCTTCCATTCGCTCGTACGGTTCATGAAACTCACCGCGAATGTAATTATAACCGATGGTGGCCCCCATCACATAGCCTGCAATAGCCATCCCTTCTATCAGTTGATGAGGGTTAAATCTTAAAATGTCTCGGTCCTTGCAAGTGCCAGGCTCACCTTCATCGGAGTTACACACCACATATTTTTGAACCGGTGTATTGCGGTTCATAAAACTCCATTTCAAGCCTGTGGGAAAACCAGCGCCTCCGCGCCCACGTAACGCCGATGTTTTTAACTCATCAATAATATGAGCGGCTGGCGTTTGCTCTTTCAAAATACGACGCCAAGCAATGTACCCACCCACTTTTTGATAAGCGTCTAGAGTCCAAGACTTAGGCGTTTGCAATGTACGAAAACAAATTTGATTTAATTCAACCATGAGACTCATCTCTATTCAAAGGGCCCGTCATCGGTAGCGTGCTAGGATGGCGTCAACATTTTCCGGGGTCAGATTCTCATGATAGTCTTTATTAACCTGCATCATGGGCGCGTTGACACAGGCACCTAAGCATTCCACCTGGCGCAAAGTATACAGCCCATCCGCTGTGGTTTCACCCAATTTGATATCTAATTTTGTTTCTAGATGTGAAACGATCGCATCGCAATTGCGTAATTTGCAGGAAATGTTTGTACAAACATTGACAAGATGTCGACCGATGGGTTGATGTTCATACATGGTATAAAATGAAGCCACTTCATATACGGCAATAGGCGCCATGTCTAAGTAGTCCGCCACCGCATCCATCACCTCTTTCGTCAAGAAGCCATGCTCTTTTTGCGCGACCATCAAAGCACTCATCACAGCAGATTGCTTCTCTTCCTTCGGGTACTTTGCAACCCAGGCATCGATTTCTTTGACGCCAGCGGGGGTAATATATTGTCGAATTAATTTGGGCATTGTCTTTAACCTTATCTGTCTATTTCCCCGAACACAATGTCCTGGCTTGCAAGGATGGCGACACCATCCGCCAGCATATGTCCTTTAACCATCGCATCGAAGCTTGATAAATGTGCGAAACCAGGAGCTCGAATTTTCATGCGATAGGGTTTGTTCGCCCCATCTGATACGAGATAAATACCAAATTCACCCTTAGGTGCCTCAACCGCGCTATACACTTCACCCACGGGTAGGCAAAACCCTTCAGTAAACAATTTGAAGTGATGAATCATGGCTTCCATGTCATGTTTCATCTCTACACGTTTGGGTGGTGTGATTTTATGACAGTCCAAGCGCACAGGCCCGGGATTATCGCGCAACCATTCAACGCATTGCCTGACAATGAGATTTGATTGGCGTAGCTCTTCGATACGAACCAAATATCTGTCATAGCAGTCCCCAGTCTTACCAACAGGGATATCAAAATCGATGTTGTCATACACCGCGTAAGATTGTTTTTTACGCAAGTCCCAAGCGACACCAGAGCCTCTAAGCATCGGCCCCGTGAAGCCCCACTGCAAAGCTTCCTCAGGAGAAACCACGCCAATATTAACGGTTCTTTGCTTCCAAATTCTATTGTCCGTTAAGAGCGTTTCATATTCATCCACACACTTTGGAAAGCGCTCCGTGAAGGCCCAAATAAAATCCAGCAAACTGCCTTGTCGATCAGCATTCAAAGCCTCTGTTTCTCGTTCATTATGCCATTTTGAAGCTTTATATTTCGGCATGGTTTCTGGCAAATCACGCGCCACACCACCAGGTCGATAGTAGGTCGCATGCATACGAGCTCCCGACACAGCCTCATAACAATCGAAGAGATCTTCGCGCTCACGAAAGCAGTACAAAAAGACGGTCATTGCACCCGTGTCTAAAGCTGTGGCACCCAACCATAACAGATGGTTGAGGATTCGGGTGATTTCGTCGAACATCACACGAATATATTGTGCTCGAATGGGCGGCTCAACCGCCAGCAGTTTTTCCAAAGCACGGACATAAGCATGCTCATTACACATCATCGATACGTAATCTAGCCTATCCATATACCCGATGCTGTGTAAATAAGGTTTGGTTTCAACCAATTTCTCTGTCGCGCGATGCAGCAAGCCCACATGAGGGTCGGCTCGAACGATGGTTTCTCCTTCAAGCTCCAACACCATACGCAACACGCCATGAGCGGCAGGATGTTGCGGACCAAAATTAAGGGTATAACTTTGCAAATCGATCACATCGCACCCCCTTCTTTCTCTTCCACAAGATAGCGATTGTCTGCTCTGATGACTTTAGGCACCAGTACTCTCGGAACAATCTCCACGGGTTCATAAATAACTTTTTGCAATGCTGCATCATAACGCATTTCAACATGACCACTGACTGGAAAATCTTTACGAAAAGGATGCCCTATGAAGCCATAATCCGTCAAAATTCGTCTGAGATCAGGATGGCCGTCAAATAAAACACCAAACAAATCATAAGCTTCTCGTTCAAACCAATTCGCACCCTTCCAAATCTCATGAACGGAAGGAATAATAAGATCAGCTTCATCGATAAAAACTTTAAGTCGCAATCTGCCATTTTTTTGGGTTGACAGCAGATGATAAACGACAGCAAATCGTGGTTTATCAAGGGCATATGGCGCCTTTGACTCATCCTTTGATACCGCTCGAGAAAACCCTGTTTCAGTGGCGCCCTCAGTGTCCCAGTCATATTCCCCGAAATGCAGGTAATCTACAGCGCAAAGATCGATAAGCTCATCAAATAAAAACGCCGGGTTATCTCGCAATTGATAGAGCACGGATTTTAAGTGTGTCTTGTCACAAACCGCTGTGATCTCGTCATATGCCATTGTGACCGAAACGAGCGAATGGCCCAAAAGATCATGTAAGCGGGTCGCCAAGGGATCTGGTGTTGTCATTCAAACCTCAATGATGTTTTTATGCCTGATTTTATTTTGCAACTGAATGATACCGTACAACAATGCCTCGGCAGTAGGAGGGCATCCCGGCACGTAAACATCGACAGGAACAATCCGGTCACAACCACGAACAACAGAATACGAGTAATGATAGTACCCGCCACCATTGGCACAAGAGCCCATTGAAATGACCCATCTAGGCTCAGGCATTTGATCATACACTTTGCGCAAAGCAGGGGCCATTTTGTTGCATAACGTCCCCGCAACGATCATCACATCAGATTGCCTGGGTGTGGGTCGAAACACCACACCAAAACGATCGAGATCATAGCGTGAAGCCCCTGTATGCATCATTTCGACTGCACAGCATGCGAGGCCAAACGTCATCGGCCACATAGAACCTGAACGAGCCCAACCGACCAATTGTTCAATCGTCGTTGTGGCGAAACCCTCTTTTTTAAAATCAGCAAGCGTCATCGTATATCTCTTCTAACTAGGGATCGCGCGATCCAAGATTATTCCCACTCAAGTGCGCCGCGTTTCCACTCATAAATAAAACCAATCGTCAGAAGACCAAGAAAAAGGATCATGGCCCAGAATCCAAACCAACCTATCTTACGCAACACCAGAGCCCATGGAAAGAAAAAAGAGGTTTCAAGGTCAAAAATGATGAATAAAATGGCCACCAAATAAAAGCGTACATCAAAAGGGATCCGGGAGGATTCAAAGGCCGGAAAACCACATTCATAAGGTGAATTTTTGGCATGATTGGCCTGATGAGGTGACAACAATGATCCACAGCCAAGCAAAGCCACACCAAGGGCCAAGCCGATGAAGATAAAGACCAATATTGGTAAATAATGTATTAGCATCATGTGATGTTGCCCATATTTGGTGCCGAAGGCCGGACTCGAACCGGCACAGCTTTACGCCACCGCCCCCTCAAGACGGCGTGTCTACCAATTCCACCACTTCGGCAATTCTTAAGCGCAGCGCTGAATCGTGTCAGCTAGGATGCGCAATCCTTAGGGTTTTTGCTCCTCAACAGGCACAGGAATTTTAGAATCCGGTGTGACTGTTTGTTGAGGGATAGCTTGTTGATTCGCTTTCTGGTATTGGCTTGCAATGATAGAGGACAATGACAAACTGGTGACGAAGAATGCCAAGGCCAAGCCTCCGGTGAGTTTGAACAAAAAACTACCCGTCCCTTGACTTCCAAATACCGTGTTTGATGCCCCAGAACCAAAAGCAGCACCAATATCAGCGCCTTTACCATGCTGAATCAGCACGAGACCAATGACCACTGTGGCAATAAACACATGAAGCACTAAAATCAATTGATACATTTTACAATTTCCACAAACTGTGCCGCATTCAATGATGCACCACCAACCAAACCACCATCAATGTCAAGCATTGCAAACAAAGCACGTGCATTCTTTTCAGTCACACTGCCGCCATATAAAATAGACAAATGCAGAGCGTCTTTTTCATCACATTTCGCCACCAGGTTCCGTATGAACCCATGGGCTGCTTGTGCTTGCTCAGGTGACGCTGTGCGCCCCGTGCCGATAGCCCAAACTGGCTCATAAGCGACAATACACTTTTGAAAAAAATGGCTCCCCGCATGGGTCACAGCGAGCAATTGTCGAGCCAAAACCTCTTCAGTCAAGCCCCGTTCACGCTCTTCTAGGGTCTCCCCTACGCAAAGAACCGGTATCATATCATGATCTTTGACATGGTGGAATTTTTCAGCAATAAATTTTTCATCTTCATGAAACACATGACGCCGCTCTGAATGACCCACCAACACATAACGACAACCAACCTCTCGCAACATGGGTCCTGATATTTCGCCAGTATAGGCCCCAGAGTCTGCTGGATAGACATTTTGCGCCCCCATAGAGAGCTCAGAATCTTGGAGCAAGGTTTGAACCAAAGACAAGTAGGGCGCTGGAGGGAAAAGGGCACATTCTGTATGAGGTGATAGGCTCGGCAGTGTGCGAAGAAGTTCGTCAATCAGAAGATGGATGGAAGGCCGAGAGCCATTCATTTTCCAGTTCCCCATCACCAAAGTCTGTCTCATCGATTTACGCAACCGCATGCCCCCCCTTCAACTGCTCTTCAATCTGCTTGATGCCATCCGTTAAAAGCTGCGCTTGCTGCAAAACCTGTTGGCTATCCTGTCCTTCAACCATGACACGAAGAATGGGTTCCGTTCCAGATGGCCGAAGCAAAACGCGCCCGTCCCCTGCTAATTTTTGAGTTAAGACGCTCACGGCTTCTAACACATGTTGATCTTGAGCAAGCATCTTGGCATGTTCCGTTTTTAGATTAATTAAAGTTTGCGGCAATAGCGTGATCCCCTCGCACAATTGTTGCAAGGTTTTATCCTGCTTAACCATGATGGCCAACACTTGCAAGGCAGCTATGATGCCATCACCCGTCGTTGTCTTATCAAGGCACAGGACATGACCTGAAGATTCTCCACCTATCTTCCAATCTCTCTTTTTTAAAGCCTCAAGCACATGACGATCACCCACATTGGTGCGCAAAAAGGGCACGCCAAGTTCGTTGATTGCTTTCTCTAAACCATAATTGCTCATCAAGGTTCCGACCACCCCTCCCTTGAGTAATCCTCGCTGCAAACGGTCTTTCGCAATGATATAGATGATCTGGTCCCCTTCAACCAGGTTTCCTGAAGCATCCACCATGATCAATCGATCACCGTCTCCATCCAGCCCTACGCCAACATCAGCCCCTTGTTTTAACACCTGTAAACGCAAAGCCTCAGGCGCCGTAGAACCACATGCTTGGTTGATGTTAAAACCATCCGGTTTATTTCCCATGGCGGAAACGTCTGCCCCCAATTCGCTAAATACGTTGGGAGCGATATGGTAGGTGGCCCCATGAGCACAATCCACCACTATTTTTAACCCAGACAATCGCGTCAATGAAGGGATGGTCGATTTACAGAACTCAATGTAACGACCTGGGGCATCCTCAATTCGTTTCGCTTTACCCAATTGATCTGGGGAGGTAATCTGCATTTTTTTATCAATTTCCGCCTCGATCGCTAGTTCCACGTGATCAGGCAGTTTGGTCCCATCAGCTGCAAAAAATTTGATGCCGTTGTCCTGAAATAAATTATGGGAAGCACTGATCACAATCCCTGCATTAGCTCGCAACGTTTGCGTGAGATAAGCAATGGCAGGCGTTGGCATAGGCCCGAGTAATCTCACATCGACCCCCGCTGCCGATAACCCTGCGGCTAAGGCTGATTCCAACATATACCCTGAAAGACGAGTATCCTTACCAATGAGCACTTTTTTCCGTTGGCCATTGGCTAACACGCGTCCTACGGCCCAACCCAGTTTCAATACAAACTCAGGATTGATAAGTGCCTGTCCCACTTGTCCTCGGATGCCATCCGTACCAAAATATTTCCTATGTGTCATTCTTTATCCCTCATCAGTTTCCCGGAGAATTGCCAACAATGGCATCTATCATGTGTAAGGCTTGATTTGTTTTTTCCACATCATGGGTCCTAATGATGGAGACGCCTTGTAACGTTGCAAAAATTTCTGTTGCAATGGCACCTGGCCACCGATTTTCAACTGGAGCGGACAAAACGACCCCCAGCGTACTTTTACGAGAGACGCCCAGCATCAATGGCAAATGGTGATGCTGAAACTCCCCCAACCGTTTGACGATCGAAAGATTGTGTGACACGGATTTACCAAAGCCAAACCCCGGATCAAGCACCAAATGTTTTCTTGAGAGACCTGCTTTGACACAAGCATCGATCCGTTGCAGAAAAAAATGATTGATGTCACAAACCACATCATTCGCATAATGAGGGTTCACTTGCATCGTTTTCGGAATGCCTTGCATATGCATCAAACACACAGGCACTTGCAAATTCACGGCCACGGATAGCGCCCCATCCTCCGTTAACGCTTTGATGTCATTAATGAAGCTAGCACCGGCCTTTACCGCAGCCTCCATGATGACAGGTTTATAGGTATCAATTGAAACACATACATCGCTTTCATCACAGATCCGTTCAATCACTGGGATCACTCGCGACAATTCTTCATCCTCTGAAATCCGAACAGCACCAGGCCGAGACGACTCGCCGCCAACATCAATCATATCAACGCCTTCAGCCAACATCGCTCTAGCACGCAACACGGCATCTTCGCCTTTAACAAATCGGCCTGCATCCGAAAAGGAGTCAGGAGTGACGTTTAATACGCCCATGATCAAAGGTTTCTGTCGATAAACAACGGTTGAATCGATGGAGTCATAGGACATTTGGCACCACTCAAAAAATTGCTCGCTAGTCACTCGCCCGCCTCAAGAATAGGGTCATAAACTCAGAGATCCCCTCATTTTGTAGGAAAGAGCCATCACACCGGATCATCAACGATGGATTTATCATTCGAATCTTGAGGCTTTTTAGTCTTTGCAAGACCTCTCTTCACCGCAGTCTTTTTAGCAGATCCCTTCTTAGTATCGCCCTTATTAAAGGCCTCCCAATCTTCTGGTGGTGAAGGTTCCTTTCCTGACATGATGTCCTTAATTTGACTCGCATCGATGGTTTCAAATTTGATCAAGCTTTCGGCCATCAGATGCAGTATTTCTATATTGTCCATGAGGATTTCACGAGCATGTTTGTAATTTCTATCCACAATGACTCGTACTTCTTCATCAATTTGCTGCGCCGTCCTGTCAGAAACCTCTTTATTCTGATTGACCGTGCGCCCTAAAAAGACCTCAGCCTCTTCCTGCCCGAAGGTCAAAGGCCCCATGCTGGATAATCCCCAACTCGTCACCATCTTACGGGCGATCTCGGTGGCGCGCATGATGTCATTGGAAGCCCCAGTGGTCACGTTGTCTGCTCCAAAAATCAATTCCTCTGACACTCGTCCGCCAAAAAGACTGGCCAATTGACTTTCCAAACGACGCCTGCTGTGGCTATATCTGTCTTGCTCAGGCAAAAACATAGTCACACCCAGTGCTCGTCCCCGAGGAATGATGGATACTTTATAGACCGGATCATGCTCAGGAACGACCAGACCGACAATGGCATGCCCTGCTTCATGATAGGCGGTTAGTTTTTTCTCCTTATCATCCATGACCATAGAACGTCGCTCAGCCCCCATCATGATTTTGTCTTTGGCTTTATCCAAATCGCTCATGCTGACCAAGCGTTTGTTTGCACGTGCCGCAAACAAGGCCGCCTCATTCACTAGGTTTGACAGATCAGCGCCGGAAAATCCAGGCGTTCCGCGCGCGATGGGCAATACCTGAACACTATCGTCCACAGGAACTTTCACCATATGCACTTTGAGAATTTGCTCACGACCACGAATATCAGGCAAAGGCACCACCACCTGTCTATCGAAACGTCCTGGACGTAACAAAGCAGGATCCAGGACATCAGGACGGTTGGTAGCAGCGATCACAATGACGCCTTCATTGCCTTCAAATCCATCCATTTCAACCAGCAGCTGATTTAAAGTTTGTTCACGCTCGTCATGACCTCCCCCCAAACCAGCCCCTCGATGCCGACCTACTGCATCAATTTCATCAATAAAGATAATGCAGGGCGCTTGTTTCTTAGCTTGCTCAAACATATCTCGGACACGCGACGCGCCAACACCGACAAACATCTCCACAAAATCAGAGCCGGAAATGGTGAAGAAAGGTACTTTGGCCTCGCCAGCAACCGCCCTCGCTAACAAGGTTTTCCCAGTGCCAGGTGAACCGACCAACAACACGCCACGAGGGATCCGTCCGCCCAAATTTTGAAATTTACTGGGATCTCGTAAAAAATCGACCAACTCTTTCACTTCCTCTTTGGCTTCATCAACGCCTGCCACATCGGCAAAGGTTACTTTCACCTGGTCCTCACCCAACAAGCGTGCTCGAGAACGACCAAACGACATGGCGCCACGCCCACCACCGCCTTGCATCTGACGCATGAAGAAAATCCAGACGCCAATCAGCAGCAACATCGGGAACCAATTGATAAACAAATGCAGAAGGAAGCTTTCTTGTTGCTTCTCCTGACCACTCACTTCGACATTGTTTTTCAACAATTCGCCAAGGAGTGCATCATCTTGTACCGGCATGTAGGACACAAAGCGATGATTGTTTTTCGTTATCCCTTTGATCACGCGATTGTCTTCAATCGTGACAGTATTCACCAGGCCCTGATCAATTTCTTTCAAAAATTGACTATAGGCGACCTTTTCGGTATTGGTGTGACGTGGACCAAAGTTACTAAACACCGAAACCAAAACAATGGCGATGATTAACCATAAAAATAAATTCTTTACCATGTCGTTCAAATCAATAACCTCTTAAGGATTGTTCTTCAAAGTTACTATAATTTATAGTCCTTAGCCAGCAAATAGGTCTCTCTTGACCGAGATCGTGATGCTTCGGGCTTTCGAATCACAACTCGGCCAAATTGTGAACGGGCCTGTTTCACAAGCGCATCAAAGCCTGAGCCATGAAACACTTTCATCAACAAAGTGCCCCCCGGTTTTAACATGATGTTAGCAAAGTCAAACGCCAGTTCCACCAAAAGCATAGCTCGTGGAATATCAATAGCCACATGCCCGCTCATATTTGGCGACATATCCGATAATACAATATCCACACTTCTAGCCCCAATATCTCGAGTCAATTGCTCCAATACATCGTCTTCTTTAAAATCGCCTAAAATAAACTCAACCCCTGGCAACGCGTCCATAGGGAGGATATCTACGGCCACGATTCGGCCCCGCCCATCCAATTGTTCAGACACAAATTGCGTCCAACCGCCTGGTGCTGCACCCAAATCTACGACCGTCATCCCCGGTTTAAACAAGCGTTCTTTATCATTCATTTCTTTCAATTTATAGACTGCTCGACTTCGATATCCTTCTGTATGCGCTTTTTTCACGTACACATCGCTGAAATGTTCTTGAAGCCATTTTTTACTGCTGTTGGAACGCGCCATATCATGCATCACTTGGAATAAGAGCCCTATGATACTGAAGTTCACATCGTTTTCCCAGAAAAACGTGCAATTATTTACCATTAATCTTTCTGGACACCATCTGAAATTCGGTTAGAATAGTAGACTTATTCAAACTGGCAAGGCTTTATGCGATCTCTAGCCCGTGACATTCAAATCACCTTGATCCTCAAATTAGGCCTCCTTCTTATTCTATGGCTTACGTGTTTCAAACCCATTGAAAAACCCGTTCTGAATATGCAACAGTGGCTATTGGGCAGCCATTCCCACCCACGCAACCCAACAGGTACCTTATAATGCTGACCAATCATGTCGTTGATCTGTCTAGACTACAATTTGCCCTCACCGCACTTTATCACTTCCTTTTTGTTCCCTTGACCCTTGGGCTATCGGTTCTCTTAGCCATCATGGAAACGGTTTTTGTGATGACAGGGCAAGAAATTTGGCGTCAAATGGTCAAATATTGGGGCATCTTGTTTGGCATCAATTTTGCCTTGGGTGTCGCGACCGGTCTGACCATGGAGTTTCAATTTGGAACCAATTGGGCTTATTACTCGCATTATGTGGGTGATGTTTTTGGAGCACCCTTAGCCATCGAAGGGCTGATGGCTTTCTTTTTAGAAGCCACCTTTGTGGGTTTGTTTTTCTTTGGTTGGCAAAAATTAAGCCAACGCCAACATATGTTTTGCACATGGCTGCTTGCTCTGGGCACCAATCTTTCAGCTCTTTGGATCTTAATCGCCAACGGATGGATGCAAAACCCGGTGGGTGCCACATTTAATTATGAATCCATGCGCATGGAAGTCGTTGATTTTGCAACGGTGATGTTTAATCCCGTGGCGCAAGCTAAATTTGTACATACCATCAGTGCGGGCTACGTCACAGGCTCTATTTTCGTCTTAGCCATCAGCGCCTATTTTCTTCTTCGAGCCAGAAACCAAGAATTTGCAAAACGCTCAATGACTGTCGCCATCTCTTTTGGTTTGGCCTCGGCTTTGTCGGTAGTGGTTTTGGGTGATGAAAGCGGGTATCTTGCCAACCATAACCAAAAAATGAAAGTCGCCGCCATTGAAGCCATGTGGCATACCGAAAAAGCACCTGCAAGTTTGACCCTTTTTGGCATCCCAAATACCAAAACCATGCAAACAGATTATGCCATCAAAATCCCATTTGCCTTGGGCTTGATTGCAACACGTTCATTTTCTGAGCCTCTGGAAGGCATAGAAGAACTGATTGATTCGGGTAAGGCACAAATTCGTGAGGGGATGCTGGCTTTTGATGCTCTCACGCGACTCCAAAACAATCCGAAAGATATGTCGGCCAAAAATGATTTTGAAGCGCATGGGCAGTCCTTAGGATACGGGTTATTGTTAAAAAAATACACCGATAAGGTAACTGATGCGAGTGAAGATCAAATCAACCAAGCCGCGAATGACCTCAAACCTAATGTGCTGTCCCTCTTCCTTTCTTTCAGAATCATGGCGGCATGTGGTTTCTTTTTCATTCTTTTGTTCGCGGTGGGCTTCTATTTGTCCGCGAGTCGTCGACTCTCCACCTCACGTTGGTATTGGCACTTAGCCTTTTGGTCACTGCCTCTACCCTGGATTGCGGCCGAACTCGGTTGGGTCGTGGCTGAATATGGGCGCCAACCGTGGGCTGTTCAAGGGGTATTACCTACCTTCTTGGGGGCCTCTTCTGTGGATGCGTCCCAAGTCCTCACCTCACTGATAGGATTTGTCATTTTTTACACGACACTTGCCATAGTTGAGGTGTATTTGATGCTGAAGTACATTCGTCTAGGGCCAGACGGTTATTTAGGAACCTTAGGAGAACACTAATGCCTTTAGATTACGAAACCTTGCGGGTCATTTGGTGGCTGTTGTTAGGGATTCTCTTCATTGGATTTGCGGTGATGGATGGCTTTGACCTGGGTGTTGCGATGTGGTTGCCCTGGCTACCTCGAACCGAGTTGGAAAAGCGCATCCTCATCAACAGCATTGGACCTACCTGGGAAGGAAATCAAGTCTGGTTTATCTTGGGCGGAGGTGCTCTATTTGCCGCTTGGCCCATGCTCTATGGGCTGGCTTTTTCAGGGTTTTATTTGGCCATGTTGGTGGTGTTACTTGCTTTGATTTTACGTCCTGTGGGATTTAAATATCGATCAAAGCGTGATAGTTCTATCTGGCGCGCCAGTTGGGATTGGGCTTTGTTTATTGGCGGATTTGTTCCCGCGCTCATCTTTGGCGTGGCCATAGGTAATGTTTTACAAGGCGTTCCTTTTCATTTCGATGTGAGTTTGCGCGCCTTTTACACGGGCACTTTTCTTGGTTTACTAAATCCCTTTGCCTTGTTGTGTGGTGTGGTATCCGTATTGATGCTTGCCAGCCATGGTGCTTTTTTCATAGGGGTTAAAACGGAGGGTGCCATACAGCTTCGCGCTAGGTTGGCTGGTAGGATATGCGCGTTGCTTACGGCCTTATGTTTCATTGTCGGCGGATTATGGCTCTTTGTGGCCATTCAGGGTTACTATTTGACCAGTATCCTACCCCATGATCTTCCATCAAACCCCCTTCATAAAACAGTCATTCGTCACTCTTTTGCATGGTTTGCCAATTATGATGTTTATCCCATCACACGCCTCGCTCCGCTCGTGGGTGTGGTTGCAGCGCTAGCAGCCAGTGTATTAGCCAAATATGCACGTCTTGCTTTTATCTGTAGCGCTGTCAGCATCATCGGCATCATCAGCACTGTGGGTCTTAGCATGTTTCCCTTCATTCTGCCCTCATCATCACATCCAGAACAAAGTTTGATGGTCTGGGATAGTTCATCGAGTCAATTGACCCTGCTGATCATGCTCGTTGCAACCGTCATTTTTTTGCCGATGATTTTACTCTACACCTCATGGGTTTACCGCGTTTTACGTGGAAAAGTCACCGAACAAACCATTCGGGACAATAAAGAATCATCTTACTAGGAACCAATATGTGGTATTTTTCTTGGATATTAGGAACGGGACTTGCTTGTAGCTTTGCCATACTCAATGCTCTCTGGCTTGAATATCGAGCTGACAAAATGAAAAAACCGCGTACAACGTGACAAGGGTCATCGTATTGGATACACTTGCAACCTCTGGCGCAAAAAATACGCCTCTTCCGGGTGTGATGAATGGCCACTTGAACCCATGATTTTAAGACATATTCCTAATATGCTGACGTTGATTCGTTTGGTATTGATAGCCCCTTTTTTGGTGTCTATCTATGAACACTCCTACGTGAATGCATTCACTATTTTTATTTTAGCAGGCTGCACCGATGGCTTGGATGGCTTGCTGGCCAGATATTTTCATTGGCAAACCACATTTGGTTCGTTCATTGATCCCCTCGCTGACAAGCTCTTGATCTCGTCCAGTTTTATTTCTTTAGCACTGATTGGTATGTTACCTTGGTGGTTGGTCGCCTTGGTTTTTTTACGTGATCTGTGCATCTCCATTGGTGTGCTCGCCTGGTACTGGCTCATCATGAAAAAACTAGATTTTCGACCCACGATTTTAAGCAAAATCAATACGGTGTTACAGCTGGCCTTGTTGACGTTATGCCTGTTTGAACTGGCTTTCTTCAGATTTTCACCCCGACTCACTGAGTTACTTATCTTCATGACCACCATCACTACGACCAGCACCTTCATTGACTATGCCTGGACTTGGAAAAAAGCCTACTTCACGGTTCAAATGACCAAATGAACCAGCAACTCACTTTAGCTATTCAACTCAATGACGAAGCGACACTTGCCGACTTTTGTTTCGGAAATAATCCGTGGCTCTTCCAACCATTACAAAACACATTGCACGGTGTTGGCGATCGCCTCATCTACTTGTGGGGTGAGCCTGGCAGTGGGAAATCACATCTACTTCAGGCTTGTTGCCATGCCACGACTCAAAAGCCCGCCATATACTTACCCCTGGCGTCGCTTCTGGAGTGGGGTCCGGAAGTCATCGATGGAGTCGAGGAACAGGCTTTGATAAGCATTGATGATATCGATGCCATCGCCACCCATAAGGATTGGGAAGAGGCCTTGTTTCATTTATTTAACCGTGTACGGGATAATGAGAAAACCACCTTGATCATCGCAGGCAAAGCGCCTCCCGCTCAAACCGAGATCAGTCTCCCCGATTTACGCTCACGCCTTGCTTGGGGCTTAGTCATCCAGCTCAACGAGTTAGAAGACGAAGATAAAATCAAGACCCTTCAACTACACGCCCAAAAGCGTGGATTTGAATGCCCCACAGCGGTGGGACAATTTTTGTTGAAGCGTTGTTCTCGAAACATGCACAACCTACATGACATCCTGAATCGCTTGGACAAAGCTTCGCTCAGCGCCCAACGAAAAATCACCATTCCCTTTGTAAAGTATATTTTGAAAATTTGACTTTTAGGAAGCATTCCCTATACCTTAGGATCGGGCTAGTGCCTCGTCAATATTCAATTGACGAGGCACTAGCCCGATCCTAAGACTGGACATTTTTCTAAGGAGAGAAAAATGAACAATATGTTTTCCATAAGTTTCAAAATATTTCTAATGAACGACCATAAGCGCCCGATCCCCAAGTCTTTGGTTGATGTTCTTCTCCAGTTCACTGAAATTCATCATCACATTGAAAACAAAAAGACCTTTATTGAGCGAGTCATAAAACCGCATACCGCCGGAAATCTCATTTTATTCTATGGAGAGTCCGATCAGTTGGTCGGGTACACGCGAATTTATCAGCACCAATTAGAGATTAAAAGTAACCTCATCACTATTTTTTCAGCCAAGACCTACAGCAATCCCACACATAACACGCTTTACGCTGGAGCCCGGCTTGGTTTAACACACACCATGAAATACAAGCTTGCACATCCCGAAGAAGAGTTGGTCCATTTTTCGTCCGTCACCACGCCGTACAAATATCAATTTTTATCGCATCTAAGCAACACGGTCTATCCAAGACCCCACGTCGAGGTCCCTAAACATATTTTGGTTTTGGTGAACTTTTTGAAAGAAGCCAACGATTGGTCATCTTCAGAAACTCACCCCATGCTCATTCATGACGGTTTACAGAGAAAGCTCCCTCTGACGCTTGAAAGCATCCCAGAACCCACTGTGGCTGACTATTTTGATTCGTTAAACTCTGAAATCAACTTAGGTTTTAGTTTGTTGGTCTGCATCCCTCTCAATTTATGCAACATCAGTTATGGGATCCGGAAAATATTAATGCTGAGTTCACCCGTAATGCAACCTAGCGAGCAAGAGAGCCGACATTCATCGACGGCCGTAGAGGTCGATCCTTAAGATCACCTTTTCAAAAAAAAGGCTGTATTAACCTTGCCATACCACCCACCTGTCAACTATATTTCGGAGTATCAACTCATAAAAGCAATGATTCATCATGGCAAAAATTGCCCTATATCTTGCCGGAGGTGGCGCTCGTGGAGCCTATCAAGCCGGCGTTTTAAAAGCACTACATCAGATTTTACAAGTCCAAACCCTGCCCTTCGCAATGGTCAGCGGGGTCAGCATTGGCTGCATCAATGCGGCCGTCATCGCACAACATGCAGAAGATTTTTCCAGAGGCATTGAACATCTTGAGACCTTATGGTCAGAAATTCGCTGTCAGCAAGTATTTAACTCTAGCAATTTACAATTAAGCAAATCTGTCGTCCGAAATTTAAGCCACATGCTCAGCAAAAAAAGTCAAACAGGGCACTTATTAGATACAACCCCATTGCACCAATTCATCAGTGAGAACATTGATTTTGCAAAGATCAAAGCCAACATCATCAACGACGATAGCAACCCCTTGGAAACCATGGAAGTGATCAGCAATTGCTATGAAATGCAGCAAACCATCTCCTTTTACCAACACACAGACATTCCCTTTGAAGATTGGCGCTACCCTCGCCATGTCAGTCAACGAGCGGACATCAGTAGTGAACATTTATTGGCATCAAGCGCCTTACCCCTGTTTTTCCCCACGGTAAAAATCAATGGTCTTCATTATGGGGATGGCGGGATGGGGCTTGTTGCACCATTACGTGGCGCAGTTCGCTTCAATGTTGAAAAAATTCTCATTATTGGCACCCGACAATTACCCATCTTTCCCGAAATCGAAAGATTCCGAAATGGGGGTATCGGTTTTGCACATATTTTAGGCTCTATGCTCAATGGCTTATTTCTAGATAACCTTGATCGTGACATCGAAATGGTAAACCGCATGAATGATATAGCTCGTTTACTATCCATGTGGAAAAAACGCCGCTCGCCATGGCGCCCCATCGAAACCCTACATTTGCGCCCCAGTGTGAATATTTCAGAAATAGCGCAATCACAATATCAATCCATGCCAGGCCTACTTCGGTTTTTGCTCAATATTCTTGGGGCGAAGAGCCATTCGGGCGACTTGCTGAGCTTCTTGCTGTTCGAAAAAGGATTCACCCTGCAGTTATTTGACTTGGGCTACAAAGACACCTTAGCAAAAGCCGATGTGGTGAATGCTTTTTTTGAAGAATGATCGGGAAAACCATTGCCGGATCCTAAGCGTTCAATCCTCTCCTCACGGCCTCTAACACAGGTGCCGTATCTGGCATCACACCATGCCAAATCCAAAAGGCAATGGCTGCTTGTTCAACCAACATCCCGAGACCATCCATTGCTGGACTTTTTAAAGCTTTCGCCCAGGCTACAAAAGGGGTCAACCCAGAGCGACTGTAACTCAGATCATAACACATGGGCTGGTTGGCCAAGAGGGCGTTTGGCAACATCAAGATCTCAGCCTGAAAACTTGCAGACGTTGCATTGATCACAAGATCATACGATGCATGCTCTAAGTCTTGTGATGACGCCAGACCAATCCCTGGAAAATCCAACTGCAAAGCACGGGCTCTCTCGCTCGAACGATTAAAGACCGTGATGTCTGCGGGATTCGCTTCAAAGAGCGGGCCCAAAATGCCTCGTGCCGCCCCCCCTGCGCCCAACACCAAAATCCGTAAGGCAGAAAGAGTCAGATTTCGACTTAAATCACGCAGAAGACCAACCCCATCCGTATTGTCGGCATGCAATCGTTCTGAAGTCATCCATAACGTATTGGCCGCTTTTGCCAAAACACAACGTTCACTTACCCCATCACTCATGGCAAAAGCGCGCTGCTTGCAGGGAAGGGTGATGTTTAACCCACGCCCGCCTTCTGCAAAAGAATCCTTCACCTGCTGCTCAAAGCTCGCTTCCTCAATAAGTATTTTGTCATACACCAAGGCGTGCCCTGTTTGTTTAGCAAAAAGGTGATGAATGACTGGGGAAAGACTATGTTCAATGGGATTCCCCATGACCGCACATCGTATCATTAGGTCACCAAACTTTTAGCAACCAACTCCCGCATATCTTTGGACAAATTCAGCTTAGAAAGACTCTCTAATTGCTGTCTCATCAACCCTTGTCTTAACTCGTTAAGTCGTTGCCAACGTGTGAATGGCGTGGCAAGACGCGCGGCAATTTGTGGATTAAGGGTATCCATGGTCACCAAGATGTCTTTTAAAAATTCATAACCACTGCCATCAATCGCATGAAACGCTCGAGGATTCATTTGCGTAAAGGCACCCACCAACGCCCGCACTTTGTTCGGATTTTTGATATTAAATGCGGGATGATGCAGCAATTTTTTCACAGATCCAAGCGTGCCAGGCAAGTCACTGCTGGCCTGAACCGCGAACCATTTATCTAAGACCAAGTCATTCCCTTGCCATTGTTGATAAAACGCGTCAATTGCCTGCTCCCTCACCTCGGGTCGTTTACAATTGACAAGCATTGCAAAACCAGCTATTTGACAGGTCATGGTTTTCGCATGTGCAAATTGGTGCTGACATTGAGGGAGCGCACGCTCTTCATCAGCCTTCATCATCATCCGTAAGCAAACATTGCGTAACTTACGTCGTGCATAGGCAGCAGCATTCATCGCATGATCTTCTAGCGCATCAAGAGATTGGTAACAAGCCATAGCCTCTGAAAATAGCGACTGACCTACCTCAATACAAAACGCATCACGCGCATCCAAAAGAAGAAAGACATCCACATGGGTCAACGTCAACGCCACATCCTCAAAACTCGGCGGTGTGATCAATTCCGCACGTAAGTCCGCATCCAAACCCTCATCCCCAAGAATCTGTCGATAGGCCCCTATGAGTGCTGTAGCTGGCGACTTCTGTTTCGTTTGATACCCTAACTTGATCCTCTCAAGCGCTAATCGCTGACCTGCTTCCCATCTCGCAAAACCATTGGTCTCAAAACGGAACAACGCCAACAATTCCTCATCGGGCACAGCATAAGTCAAATGAATAGGTGCTGAAAAATCACGCAAAAGAGACACGATAGGCTTTTCAGGCAACTTATCAAAACGAAAGGTTTGCTCCACGTCTTGCAGCTCTAACACATGCTCTACGATGGGTATTTCATGTCCCTGTGAATCAAACAAAGCCACTCGAATCGGGATATGGAAAGGTTTTTTATCCTTCTGATCAGGTGTTGATGGGCAAGATTGGATCATTGAAAGGGACAAAGTACCGTCATGATAATGACTCACGACTTGAACCTCCGGCGTACCCGCTTGGCTATACCAACGCTTAAATTGCGTGAAATCAACGGCATTGGCATCCTCCATAGCACTGACAAAATTATCAATGGTAACAGCCTGTCCATCATGTCGTTTAAAGTAGAGATCCATACCCAAACGAAAACCAACCTTCCCAAGAATCGCTTGTTGCATGCGAATCACTTCAGCGCCTTTGTTATAAATGGTGGCCGTGTAAAAATTATTGATTTCTTGATACGACTCAGGGCGTACCGGATGCGCCATACTACCCGCGTCCTCAGGAAATTGAGTGTTGCGCAATGTTCGGACATCCATGATGCGACACACATCCCGCGAATTCATGTCACAAGAAAATTCCTGATCACGAAACACCGTCAGCCCTTCTTTGAGGCTCAACTGAAACCAATCACGACAAGTCACCCTATCGCCAGTCCAGTTGTGAAAATATTCATGGCCCACAACGCCTTCAATATCAGCGTAGTCCTGATCAGTTGCAGTATCAGGCCTAGCAAGTACATATTTCGAGTTGAAAATGTTCAAGCCCTTATTTTCCATAGCCCCCATATTAAAATCACTGACAGCCACCAGCATGAAGATATCCAAATCATATTCTCGACCAAAAGCCTCTTCATCCCAGCGCATGGCTTTTTTCAAAGAATCCATCGCATGTGCACACTTGTCTTCATTCCCATGCTCAACATAAATGTGTAAATCAACGGTTCGCCCAGACGCTGTTACGAATTTTGAACTAACCTGTGCCAAAGAACCCGCCACCAAAGCAAAAAGATAAGACGGCTTTTTAAAAGGGTCCTCCCACAAAGCCCAATGTCGCCCATCTTGACTTACGCCTTGTGCCTTTAAATTGCCGTTTGACAATAAAACTGGATATTTTAACTTATCTGCAGTGATCCGTGTGGTGAAGGTCGTTAACACATCAGGCCTATCTAAAAAGTATGTCATACGACGAAAACCATGCGATTCGCACTGAGTACAGAAGAGGTGATTCGATCGAAAGAGACCCGCTAGCTTGGTATTATTTTGAGGATAAATCCGCGTCACAATCGTTAAGGTAAACTCATCAGCAAGACCTGGGATGATCAAATCGCCCCCCTCTAAACCATAGGCTGGAGCTTCAAGCATGTTATGATTTAACTGCACGCTGACCAACTCTAATTCATCCCCATACAAATGCAAATCGCCTGGGGTCAAGCGGTGATATTTCGCCTCTGTTGTGACCAGCACATGAGCATCATAAAGATCGAAATTCAGCGCCACCTTCAATATCTCAAACATAGGAGGTTGATAATCTTTCAGGTAAATTGTTTTGGTTGACATTTTTTTTTATTCCTCCGAATGTAAATAATTCTAATATGCCATATTCTAAGCGTGTGTTTTTCGCCTATACTCAAATTAGGGATGAGTGTCTCGCGTTTGGGGACGAATTGCAAAAAGGATCATCTGATGAGGGAGAAGACTTCAATGAACACACAAGATTTTTTAGCAGGGTACACTCGGCGTTTTGTGGATAATAAAGCCGAAGAATTAAGCCTAAATGAGTACTTAGAACTTTGCAAGACCGACCCATCCGCCTATGCAAACCCAGCACAACGCCTTTTGATGGCCATCGGCGACCCAGAAATGGTCGATACACGCCATGATCCCGTGCTCTCACGGATCTTTTCCAATAAAATCATCCACCACTATAGCGTTTTTGATGAATTTTTTGGCATGGAGGAGCCCATCGAACAAGTGGTTGGCTTTTTAAAACATGCAGCCCAAGGACTCGAAGAAACCAAACAAGTTTTATATCTCCTAGGCCCTGCATGAATTCAATGGCGACATCAACCAATTTCGAGTGATCAAAATAAAACCATCCCGAATGAAACAAATCGCCATTGCCAAAACGGAACCCGGAGATGAAAACAACCAAGATATTTCTTCCTTGGTCGGCAAAGTGGACATTCGAAAATTAGAAGAGTTTTCTCAAGATGATCCCGATGCCTATAGTTTTTCAGGCGGCCTATGCCGCGCTAACCGAGGATTGCTAGAGTTTGTTGAAATGTTCAAAGCACCCATCAAAGTCCTGCATCCTTTGCTAACAGCGACCCAAGAAGGTAATTATAATCCCACAGAAGGCTTATCCTCCATCCCCTTTGAAGGCATCATCCTAGCGCACTCCAACGAGGCCGAATGGCAAACATTTCGCAACAACAAAAATAATGAAGCCTTCATCGATAGAATCAACATCGTCAAAGTACCTTACTGTTTGCGAGTTTCTGAAGAATTAAAAATCTACCGAAAATTGATTGAAAACAGTTCGCTGAATACAGTGCCCTGTGCACCCGGCACCTTGGATATGTTGGCTCAATTTTCAGTCCTCACCCGTTTGAAAGAACCTCAAAACTCAAGCATCTACTCCAAGTTGCGCGTCTACAACGGAGAAACCCTAAAAGACACCGATCCAAAAGCCAAATCCTATCAAGAATATCGTGACTTTGCAGGCGTTGACGAAGGCATGAGTGGCATATCCACACGCTTTGCCTTCAAAATCCTCTCCAAAGTCTTTAACTTTGACCACACAGAAATTGCAGCAAACCCCGTGCACCTTCTCTATGTCCTGGAACGTCAAATCGAACAAGAACAATTCCCAGAAGAAACCCACGAAAAATATTTGAATTTCATCAAAGAATACTTATCCCCTAAATATGTCGAATTTATTGGGAAAGAGATTCAAACCGCTTATTTGGAATCCTACTCTGAATACGGACAAAACATTTTCGACCGCTACATCACCTATGCTGACTTCTGGATCCAAGATCAAGATTATCGAGATCCAGATACCGGCGAAATCTTTGACCGAGGGGCCCTGAACACCGATTTAGAAAAAATTGAAAAGCCCGCCGGCATTTCTAATCCCAAAGATTTCCGAAATGAGGTCGTGAATTTTGTGCTACGTGCCAGAGCCAATAACCATGGAAAAAATCCAAAATGGAACAGTTATGAAAAATTGAAGTCCGTGATTGAGAAAAAAATGTTCACCAACACAGAAGATCTGCTCCCAGTCATCTCCTTTAATGCCAAAGCATCCGAAGATGACAAAAAGAAACACGCGGAGTTCATCGCCCGAATGGTAGACAAAGGCTATACAGCCAAACAAGTGAGATTACTATGTGAATGGTATCTTCGAGTTCGAAAATCACAATAGCTTGATAAATAGGGCAGGGTAGCCATGACACAACTGATTGACAGGCGCCAAAATGCAGGAAAAAAGAGCACGGTCAACCGTCAACGGTTTCTGCGTCGCTACAAAAATCAGATCAAACGCGCAGTCTCAGACGCCATCGGCAAACGCTCAATCACCGAAATTGACAAAGGCGAGCAAGTCTCCATCCCCTCCAAAGACATTTCAGAACCGAGATTCCACAAGGGCCCAGGAGGTATCAACGAACATATTTTCCCAGGCAATGACGAATTCATCTCAGGAGATCGCATCTCACGCCCAAGCCAAAAGGATGCCGATGGCGGTGGCGGCGAAGCGAGCAATAGCGGTGAGGGTGAAGATGAGTTTATCTTTCAACTGTCTCGAGAAGAATTCTTAGAACTCTATTTTGAAGACTTAGAACTACCCTCCCTCCTCAAAAAGGAATTGGCCCGCATCACCACCCTAAAAACCGTAAGAGCAGGCGTAACCACCAGTGGCATCCCCAGCAACATCAACATCCTACGCTCCATGCGCCAAGCCACAGGTCGTCGTATCGCGCTAGCATCCCCTTATAAGAAACAATTGAAATCATTGGAAGAGGCATTGACCCAATTACAAGCCGCCCCAAAAGCCAATCCCGATGAGATCTTACACCTACAAGAGGAAATCAATCGGCTTTTGAAAAAAATCCGGGCCGTGCCCTTCATTGACACGCTCGATCTCCGCTACAACCATCGCGTGCGAATAGCAGCCCCTTCCACCCAAGCCGTCATGTTCTGTATCATGGACGTTTCAGGATCCATGGATGAACCTAAAAAAGACATCGCCAAACGATTTTTCATTCTACTCTACCTCTTCCTCACCAAAAACTATGAAAAAATCCAATTGGTCTTCATCCGACACCATACCTCAGCTAAAGAAGTGTCTGAGCAAGATTTTTTCTACTCTCGAGAAACAGGCGGCACAGTGGTCTCAAGCGCACTTGAACTCCTTCATCAAATCATTACCGCGCGATTTAACCCTGGGGCCTGGAATATTTATGTGGCACAAGCCTCCGATGGAGACAACTGGAATGCAGACTCTCCTTATTGCCTAGAATTATTACAAGACCAGATCATGCCCCTACTACAATATTATGCCTACATTGAAATCATGCCACGACATCATCAAAGTTTGTGGGAGGTCTACGAACAAATTCAGCTCCATTACCCTAATTTTGCCATGGAAAATATCGACAGCCTTGCAGATATTTACCCCGTATTTCGTGAATTATTTAAAAGGAAAACGGTATGAAAAATAAGCCGTTATCAACAGGCGCTGAATGGACTTTTGAGCTACTCCAAAGCTATGACAAAGAAATTGCAAGAATCGCCAAATCATTCAAACTCGACACCTACCCGAATCAAATTGAAGTCATCACCGCCGAACAAATGATGGATTCCTACGCCTCCGTTGGTATGCCCATTGGATACCATCACTGGTCTTTCGGAAAACATTTTGTGGGTGTTGAAAAAAGTTATCACCGTGGACAAATGGGTCTCGCCTATGAACTCGTGATCAATTCAAACCCATGCATTTCCTATCTCATGGAAGAAAACACCATGGCGATGCAAGCCCTGGTGATAGCCCACGCTTGTTATGGACACAATTCTTTTTTTAAAAACAATTATCTCTTTAAAATGTGGACCTCGGCAGATGCCATCATTGATTACCTCGTTTTCGCTAAAAATTATATCAGCGAATGTGAAGAACGATATGGCATCGATGAAGTAGAGGCCGTTTTGGACGCATGTCATGCCCTCATGAGCTATGGAGTAGATCGCTACAAACACCCAACTCCTCTCTCTATCCAAGAAGAAAAAATTCGCCAACAAAACCGCGCCATGTACTTACAAACACAAGTCAATGAACTTTGGCGCACCATTCCTACCCAAAAAAATGCCTCCCATAACGGCGAAAAAACAAGATTCCCAACGGAACCCCAAGAAAACATCCTCTATTTTATTGAGAAAAATGCACCCCTCCTACAACCTTGGCAACGTGAAATCGTTCGCATCGTGCGAAAAATTGCCCAATATTTTTACCCGCAAGGTCAAACCAAAGTCATGAACGAAGGATGGGCTTGTTTTTGGCATTACACCTTATTACACGCCCTGTACGATGAGCATTTGGTCACTGATGAATTCATGCTGGAAGTGCTTCAAAATCACTCAAATGTCATTATGCAACCTGCCTTTAACAGTCCCTATTTCAATGGCATCAACCCCTATACCCTGGGCTATCACATGATGCAAGACATCAAGAGGATTTGTACTCATCCCACAGAAGAAGACAAACATTGGTTCCCGCAATTGGCCAACACCGATTGGATCACCAGTTTAGACTATGCCATGCGAAATTTTAAAGACGAAAGTTTCATCGCTCAGTACTTGTCGCCCCACATCATTCGTGAATTAAAATTATTTCACGTCATAGATGATGACAGACATCCGGAGCTGCTAGTCGGCGCCATTCACAACGAACAAGGCTATCAACTGATCCGCGAGTCATTGGCCAAACAATACAGCCTAAGCCAAATCGATCTGGATATCCAAGTGTATTCTGTAGATATGGAGGGCGGTCGATCCCTGACCCTACAGTACACCCAGCAAAATAGAATCCCCCTCGGCCCATCCACAGAGGAAGTCTTAAAACACGTCTATCGTTTATGGAAGTTTCCAGTCATTCTCAAAGCCGTAGATATAAACGGCCAAACCACCGCTGAATTCCACTGTCCAACCCTTTAGGATCGCGAGCGCAAAAACAGGAAGTTATTTCGCTCCCGATCCTTAAAGTTTTCTTCTTTTCAAAATACTTACAAATTAATGCGTTCATTGGTATCATCAGGCCATCGTGAAATGGATAGGGATCGTTCTTATTCACAAGGGGATGGAAATGCCAAAACTTGACACAGCGATTGCGACTCTAACCAAATTACTAACTCACATGGAGCAACAAAAAGCAGCTGCCCGAGAAGCCCGAAGCCAAAATCATTTGGCATTGGCCCACTCTTTATTGACGAACGAAATTGCCTATGCGACTAAAATACAAGCCAGTGCATTAGAAATCCGTAAAAAATCAAAAAAAGTAGGCCCTGACGGAAAAATCAAACCCGAGTTTGCTCTTGTTTTTGCCCCCTTAGACTCATTGCAAGAAAGAGTTTCTCTAGCCATCGAGGCTCTAAGGAGAGACCTTGTTGAAGCCCAAGAGACCTTATCTCCCGAACCGGATCTCATCCCTGAATTTGTAAGGCTCCCCGCCGACATCAGTCACGCCCCCCCTCCAGAAGCTCAAAAAACAACACCCCCTGCTCCAGAGGCGGTAAGACCACCTAGCCCTGTGCTTCCGAAAATGATACCTATTCTCGAAAGCCCGGAGCATGCCATACACCCACCGCCTCCTGATCCAACAAACGCCGTACCTCCTCATGCAGCTCCCACCACAGACGCCCCTAAAGACGTCATTAAGGAACCTGCAAAGATCCGAGCCGTGCCCTCGGAAAAGGGCGCTGAGATCTCAGGACAAAGAGCCGATTCAAATGTCACTATAAACGCGCAAACCCTTCCTCATCCGGCAACCGAACCTCACGTCGAAATGGAGTTAGATATGTCAAAACTCGATACAGCCATTGTCATCCTCACCAAACTGAACGGCCACATAGATCAAAAAAAAATAGAGGCCATAGACGCTGCAACCGGTTCCAATTTTGTAGGAGCAGTCAAGATTCTAGACGAAACCATCACTTACGCTGAGGCTCAAAAAAAATTAGCCATTACCGCCCGAAAAGGCTCCAAAAAAACGGACGATGACGGGAAGATCAAACCCGAATTTTCTGCCCAATTTACAGCCCTTGATGCGCTGCAACAAGTCGTCGAAGCCGGATCCGCCCAGCTTGTAAAAATGAGAACCTTCTATAATCAATCTATCAAAGGAGAAGGCGCCACCCCAGCTCCCCGGGTCAATACTCCCCCAGTCGTCAGATCGGCTGTGGCGCCAGTCATTTCAATCGGTACAACACCCGTCGAAAAGGCTATTCCCACGTCCCCTGATGAAATCGCATTAGCTGCAAGACGACAAGCCGAGATTGACAGAATAGAACGCCATATCCAACCCTCCCCACGCATCGACGTACCGCGTGCAACCGTTGAAAACCCGGTAACCCGCCCGCCAATTGACGAGATGGAAGCCGAAGAAAAGCGTCATGCAGAAGCCACTGAAGAACACCGAAAAAATGCGTTGGCTGAAGAGCAACACCATGCTGACATCCTGTCCCGAGCTCGAGCCAAACCTCCTATTGAACCCGCCCCAAAAACAACGCCATTGACACCGGCTGTTTCACCCCGAGAAGAGGTGCTTCCCACAACAGCCACCCATAGAGACACCTTGTTTGGCGTCGCATTATCACGATTAAAGCAACTTAGAAAGCAACCCCACAGAGGTGTCGGTGGCGTGCCAAAGGAACTGGACGACTTGATTGAATTCATCGAAAAAGCAAACGAGGAAAGAGAACCTACTGCACCCCTGACCGATGCCCTGCAATACACCTACAAACGATTGACCAATCAAATGAGCAGCCAATTGTATAGAGATCGCGCACTTTTAATGCAGGGACAACCCTCCATGAAGTTGAAAATTCTAGGGGGACTCATGTTGGCCTTGAGCCTTGCCCTCATTGCATGCGCCATCGTCTTTGCCCCCCTCATTCTGAACATAGGAGCAGCCATTGCAACAGGAGCCGCGACCACGATTTTGAGCGGAGCATTGATAACCACTGGCGTTGCTTTTTTCGCAAAGAGCGCCCCAACGGGTCTGTGTCAGAAAATGTTGAACACCGATAGAATTGCGCTTGAAAAAGATGTGATTTACCCCACGGGAACATCATCAGTTTGAATAAAAAAAACGAGTAGAATGAACAAGTTTACAACTTTGTAGATCATAAATTTACACTATGGATTATAATATGTTATTATCACGCCGAGTATTTTTTGTCCTAATTTTTAACCATCAACAGAGAGAAAAAACATGAGACAATCAGGTCATAAACCATCCAAAAGAGAAACATCCGTTGCCGCAGCAACCGACAGCGCTCCATCTAACACCACCCTTGAGAGCATGTCTCCTGAAGCCACGACCGCCGATGGCGCCCGTGCTGCCACACCAGTTGCAGCGCCTGCAGAAGCCGAACCTGTTGCCCGTGCTGCCACACCAGTTGCAACGCCCGTAGTAGCCGCACCTGTTGCCCGCGCTGCCACACCAGTTGCAGCGCCTGCAGAAGCCGCACCTGTTGCCCGCGCTGCCACACCAGTTGCAGCGCCTGCAGAAGCCGCACCTGTTGCCCGTGCTGCCACACCAGTTGCAGCGCCCGTAGTAACCGAACCTGTTGCCCGTACTGCCACACCAGTTGCAGCGCCTGCAGAAGCCGAACCTGTTGCCCGTACTGCCACACCAACCACAACCGCCGCCGTTACCACTGATGAAGCCGCAATGGCAGAAGCCGTCAAAATCGGTCATTTTGCTGATATAGCAGAGGCTCAAGCAGCAGTCCGTCATGATGATGTACGGGCACCTGAAGTCAAACCAGGCGTGTGTCCTCCCCCAGCAGCACCAACTCATGCCACCGCCGCTGAGGAAGACTCTCCCGCAGATGCTGAAAGGCTTGCCTATACGATCGCATTAAGCCGATTGAGCGCTCTAAAAAGACCAGCTCACCCAGAGGTCAATGCCCATATAGATGCGATCATAGCTCAAGCAGACTTTCTGCAAAACCAAGGCGAATCCGTCACCGAGCTAACACTTCATTTAAACCACTCAGCTGACCGAGTGACCGGCCGAATGACTTCTGAAGCCTTTAAAGACAGTGCGAAAAACATGCAAGGCCATGCAAGCACAGCCTGGAAGGTTTTAGGCGGCCTCATGATGGCGTTAGCTATTACGTTGGCGACCCTAGCCATCGTTTTTGCAGCACCCATCGTTGCTGGCGTAGCTGCGACCTTGGCAATCTCTACAGCCGCTGCACAAGCTGTCACTATCGCAGGCGCTGGCGTTGCTTCGGGCGTTCCCGTCGCTATGGGACTTGGCTTCTTTAGCAAGGTCAGAAATAAGGGTCTTGCACAAGCCGCTCATCAATTGGATGCAGCAGTCCAATTGGATGGCTCTGAATTAGATGGAGCGCAACGCACCCCTGAATGTGCCGCATAACCCTCCAACCTTTTGCATTGAGGGCAATGCCCTCAATGCCATTTCCACCCAGACTCTCTACTGAACAACCCCATACAACATCCCTGCTGCCATCATCAGCCAACCAAATTATTACTTTTTTTAACCATTCTGTTATTGATAATCATTTTCATTTGAGTTAAAGTGTCCTTTCTATTGTATATCGAGTAAATCAACCATGGCCCTAAAAAAAGCACCTCGGAATCTCTCTTTGTCGCTCCTAACCTCAGGAGCCAGCATCATTCTTGGTTGCTTAAGTTTTGGCGGCATGTTCGTCCTTTGGCCCGTACTTCCGCTTGCCTTTACAGCTTTTGGACTTTCGGTCGCTTATGAAGGTGAAATTTATTTGCAGAACATCACCAATGCATGGAGCAAGCTTTTTAAACACAAGGCACTTCAACATCAAATGGCTAGGGAATATTTACGAACTCATTTCCCAAATGTCAACACAGAGCCGTGCCCAGCCTTTTTCAAGGACTACCAGATTCAACTCCATTTACACCATCGATTTGGCCATAAAAAGCTAGACAAGATGGGTCGACTGCAAAAACGGCGTGTAGAGAAAACCTTAACAGACATGGAAAAGCGATTTTCACATGAACTTTTTCTGGCCCTTCATCCCTCACATGACAAACCAACCCCCTATGAACAAGAATTACGTCAGTGGCTTTTGTTACACGAACAAACGGCATGCATTGAACGTTTCACCAAACGTCAACAAACCTTTCAAGGTGTCAAAGCTTTCAGTACCGTTGCCGCGCTCTTTATGAGCCTTGGCACGACTTATCTCTTAATGGAAGCATTTGCTATCATTCCATTCCTGGCCACGATATCCATCACCGCCTTGCCCATCATAATAGTCCCTATGGCCCTCATTGCAGGCACCGCTTATGGGTTTCTGACCTACAATGCCGTCACCGATATGATGACCAACGACACACTCAAAAACTGGTATCACAAGCTTCGTCAAGACTTGAGCCAAGGCTTCACGCTGAGAAATGTATTTATGACGACGATGGCAGCTTGCTTGGTCCTTTTAGCGGTTGCACTTACCCTTTGTACTGCCGGCACCTGGTGGACTGTAGCACAAGAAGCTCGTCCACTGTTCTCGTGGATGGCAAAACTACCAACCTTCATCATGGGTATTGTAAACCCTATCATCACGGGACTTTCCGCCCTAGTTTTTAATCTTCAAAACACCAGTGAATCTTTAGAATTGATAGATGAGGCCACGAAAACGTCCGACGGTTTTTTCTCACGCGCCATGGCATCCATCAAAGAAGGCTTCCAGAAAGTCCGCGCTAGTGAAAACACCTTGCAGCTTCTGAATCCCTTTCGATTTTTATTAAAAATCACCATCATGCCCCTTAGAATCCTCTTTTTTCTAGGTCATTTGGTGAGCATAGGATTAACCGCCGACCGAGTCCCCGGCGTATCTCAAGTACTCTCAGCACTCTTAGGGATCATCAGCGAAGGCTTTGAGGACTTTCATTACTTTGTAGGTCATGATACACACGAACATAGTGACCATCATAGCGCTCACCATCAACAAGATCTGTTGGATGAACGACTGGGGGCTGGTCATGGACATCATCATAATATGGATCTCCCAACCCGTCTGATTCAATTCATAGCGACTCCTATTTATTTCCTAGCCGCTGTTTGGGATCATCTAAGCTCTCAAAACAACAACGGCACCCGAGCAGCTCTAAGCTTTAAAAACGCTTGGGATAAACAAAAGGGAACACCCAAAACCGAGGCCACTCGAATCCCAAAAGAGGCAAAACGACCCTCTGCCCAGTGGCAAAAAGAACAGTTGTTGTATCGCATAGAACGTCACAAAGAAAAACAGTTAAGCTCTGTGACTTTTGGTCGCGAAGTGGCCCTAAAAAAAATCAATGCGTTGACAACACTTCAAGAAGACTTGAAACAAATAGATCCCACGAATAGATCACAGATGAAGGCTAGACTAGATCAAGCAAAAGCCGATCCCATCTACAGCCAACATCGATTTTTTGACACAGGCCCCACTGAAACGACGCTGTTCCTACAAGATCTCCCTCAACGGGTTTACTAGTGCACATTTTTAGGCGTGATCAGCATCACCTCATCAACCGCCCTGTGTTGTGAATTTCCGCCCATGGCTTGCAAAATGTGCTGCATTGTTGTGAATTGCGTGCTGAGTTGGTAGTACAACTGCGCCAGTTCGCGGGCTTCAAGCTCACTGACCGTTAGATATGCAGCTTGTCCCATCTCACTGAAATAATCCAAGCGTACATTCCGCTTTTGCGCCATTCCTGGGAAAAGACCGCAGAACAATAAGCTTTTATCACCCACATCACGTAGAAGCTCTACTTGCCTCTTTCCCTGAAGCTGCATAGACTCCAAAAAATCCAACGCAATCACAGACTCCATCAAATGCGTCGTTTGTGAAAAACGCATGAGTAAAAAAACCAGGTAACTCTCCGTGTTTTCATCAAGGACCAGCCGGGTTTTTGCTTGTGCTTCATTCACCAGAGCATGCCATTGACACGTATCGGTCGGATGTAAAATCAATTTTTTCATGATCACTCGCTTTGATGGGGCTTACTATGAGTGTAGCAAAAGTTGTGCCATTTGCCATGTTTTATAACAAAAACGAGGGGGTGGGATTCAAAGCGTGTTTCATGTATAATGCCCGGTCCTATGCATTCCTGCCATCTCCCCCCATTAAAGGCTCATCATGATTGAAAAAATCCGCAACATTGCCATCATCGCCCACGTTGATCACGGTAAAACAACACTGGTTGATAAACTATTACAACAAACAGGCACACTGAATGAACGCGCCCCCAAAGTCGAGCGCTTGATGGATTCCAATGCATTAGAAAAAGAGCGTGGCATCACCATTCTTGCCAAAAATACCTCCGTCCACTGGCATGATCACCAAATCAATATTGTTGACACACCAGGACACGCCGACTTCGGGGGCGAAGTGGAACGTATTCTTTCCATGGTGGATAGCGTGCTGTTATTGGTGGATGCTGTTGATGGCCCCATGCCGCAAACGCGTTTTGTGACCCAAAAGGCCTTTGCTCAAGGCTTAAATCCTATTGTCGTCATCAATAAAATCGACCGTCCAGGCGCTAGACCCGATTGGGTCGTTGACCAAGTCTTTGATCTTTTTGACAATTTAGGCGCAAATGATGTCCAACTTGATTTCCCCATCGTCTATGCTTCTGCCTTGAATGGCTATGCCAAACTAGAACTAAAAGACGCTAACGACAACATGGATCCCCTATTGCAAACGATTTTGGACCGCGTGCCCGCCCCCAATGTGGATGCCAATGGACCTTTTCAAATGCAAATCAGCTCGCTTGATTATTCCTCTTACGTCGGAACGATTGGCATTGGTCGTGTGAGCCGAGGTCATATTTTGGCCAAATCCACCGTTAAAATCATTGATAAAGATCAAAAAATACGCTCTGGCCGTATTTTGCAATTACTTGGCTTTAAAGGCCTTGACAGGGTAGAAATCGAAGAAGCCCGTGCTGGCGATATCATTGCCATCACCGGGATTGATCTACTGAATATTTCGGACACCATCTGTGATCCAAACACCGTAGAAGCCCTACCCCCACTCATGGTCGACGAACCTACTATCAGCATGACATTCCAAGTCAATGATTCCCCTTTTGCAGGTCTTGAAGGTAAATTCGTCACCAGCCGAAAAATTCGTGAACGATTACAAACAGAACTTTTACATAACGTTGCATTACGCGTTGATGACAATGATGATCCTGATAAATTCCGAGTTTCCGGCCGTGGAGAATTACACTTATCCATCCTCATCGAAACCATGCGTCGGGAAGGCTATGAATTAGCCATTTCAAAGCCCGAAGTTATTCTTCGCGAAGAGGAGGGCGTCCTTCTTGAACCTTATGAACGAGTGACCGTTGACATCGAGGAAACCCATCAAGGTGGGATCATGGAAAAATTAGGCGAGCGCCGTGGCGAATTACAAAATATGGTCCCAGATGGCAAAGGCCGAGTTCGTCTGGACTACCTCGTTCCTACACGAGGCTTGATAGGCTTTCATACCGAATTCTTGTCAGCTACCTCAGGCACTGGTTTGCTTTATCATGTGTTTGATCACTACGGACCTGCACATCGAGGTCGTATCGGTAAACGTAACAGTGGGGTCCTGATTTCCAACTGCCATGGGACTGCGCGCGGATTCGCCCTGTTTAATTTACAAGAGCGAGGTCGTTTGTTTCTGGAACCACAAGCCGCATGTTATGAAGGCATGATCGTCGGTATTCATTCTCGGGATAATGATTTGGTTGTCAATGTGACCAAAGAAAAACAACTCACGAACATGCGAGCCTCGGGTACAGATGAAAATATCGTGCTGACACCTGCCGTGAAATACTCCCTAGAACAAGCTTTGGAGTTCATTGATGATGATGAGTTAGTCGAGGTGACCCCGCTCTCTATTCGTCTTCGAAAAAAAGAGCTAAAGGAGCAAGATCGCAAACGAACACAGCGAACGAACAACGACGACAAAGTTTAGGAGCTGTGCATGTCAAAGCTACATTTTCAACGGATCATCTTGTATGCGCGGCAACATCGTGCCAATCAAAATGTGAATGAAACCTTACAGCGCTTGATAGGTTTTCTCAATCTTTTGAAAATAAACACCTTTGTCGATGAGGACACCGCGGCTCACTTTAACCTTGATCTTCCCATTTTAGACAAAGCCGCCATGAGTGACAAAACTGATTTGATTGTGGTGGTTGGTGGAGATGGCAGCATGCTCTCGGCTGCTCGTTTGGCCCTCCATGTGAATGTGAATGTGCCTGTGATTGGGATCAATCGCGGGCGTTTGGGTTTTTTAACAGACATCAGCCCTCAAGATATCGAATCCGAGCTAAGTCGAGTCCTAGCGGGGCACTATCGTGAAGAAATGCGTTTTTTGCTTAACACGCGCATTTATGATGAGGAAGGGGTGACTTATTACCAAGGGGATGCACTCAATGACGTGGTATTAGCTCGCGGCAATGAGACGCATTTGGTGGAATTCGACATCACCATTAATCAAGAATTCGTCAGTCATCATCGCGCTGATGGACTGATTGTTGCCACCCCAACAGGCTCTACAGCCTATGCTTTGTCCGCTGGCGGCCCCATCATGCATCCAGAGCTCAACGCCATAGTGGTGATCCCCATGTTTTCACACAGCTTGAGTTCTCGCCCCCTGGTCATCGATGGGCAAGCAAAAATTGATTTAAAGATCAGCGAAATCAATGAGTGTGATTTACGCCTAAGTTGTGATGGCCATGAGTCGCATATCGTCAAACCGAACCAACATGTGGCGATTGAAAAAAATGAAAGGCTCGTAAGACTATTGCATCCATCGGACCATCACTATTATGATACCTTACGAATTAAATTAGGCTGGGGAATGAAACCATAGGTATAGACTATGCTCACGTCATTATGTATCGACAATTATACTATTGTAGCGCACCTTGAATTAGACTTTTCTAAGGGGATGTCCGCGTTCACAGGAGAGACGGGGGCTGGAAAGTCCATTATGATCGATGCCTTGATGCTGGCTCTTGGCGAGCGTGCCGATGCGTCGGTCATTCGACTTGGAGCGGATAGATGTGAAATAAGCGCCTGTTTTCACATGGAGCCCGGATCACCCCCGAGCCTCTTTTGTACAGAATTAGACATCTCAACAGATGCTGGTGACATCGTACTGCGTCGCATCATTTTTGCTGAAGGACGCTCCAAATCTTACATCAATGGCCAACCCTTCCCGTTGCAAAAAATCAAAGAACTCAGTGAAATGCTCGTGGATATTCATGGCCAACATCAGCACCAAACCCTACTGCAACATGCCACCCATCGTCAACAGTTGGATCAATATGCGAAACATACTTCCCTCCAAGAGGACCTATCAACCCTCTATTATCAATCGCAGGAGACGGAGCACGCATTAAACATGCTCAAAAGCAAAAACGAACAGCAAGAAGAAATAACCTTTTTACAAGCGCAATATGATGAATTAGAAGCCCTTGGCCTGCAAGACGGTGAAATGCAACGATTGCATGAAGAACATCAGCTGTTGCATCATGCCGTAGAATACTTAGAGGTTGGTCAACAAATCCTCGATGGATTAACCTCCGACGAGCACACAGGCCTCATCAAAGCCTTGAATCACATGTTGCAAGGACTGGCCACCTTACCCGTTGACCAACCTCAAATCAAGAACACCCAAGAACTCCTCCAAAACGCCCTCATTCAATGCGAAGAAGCACGCGATGAAATGTCTCACTTTGCATCCAAGGTACCTCTTGATCCAGAACAATTAAACTTGATTGAAGAACGAATAAGCCTTCTGCATCAAACAGCACGCAAATATCATCTAGAAGCAAACCAACTTCCAAACCATGCTAGAATATTACGTGAGCAACTGCTTCACCTACAGGGATCCTCTCAGGAACATGCCTTATTACAAAAGAAGCATGAACAGCAACTAGCAGCTTATGATGCAAAGGCCTTAATCCTTCGAGCCTCTCGAGAGAAATACGCCAAAACACTGACAGAAGAACTCACCAGCATCATTAGACGACTGGGGATGCCCAAAGGATGGATCACCATCCATTTAACAGCCTTAGATAGGCGACATGCTCACGGCTTGGATAAGGTCGAATACATCGTCTGCACTAATCCAGGCATGCCCCCGGATACCCTCTCAAAAATCGCCTCAGGGGGGGAGCTCTCCCGTATTGGTCTGGCCATCCATGTGACCACCGCCGTTCGAGGAACGACGCCCACCTTATTGTTTGATGAGGTAGACGTAGGCATCGGTGGAGCAACTGCAGCCCTAGTCGGTCAATTGTTACATCAGCTGAGCGATCGCCTACAAGTCTTTTGCGTCACCCATCAACCCCAAGTGGCGTCCTTCGCTGATCATCATTTCATGGTGCAGAAACACAGTGACAACGAACAAACGTATTCCACCATCATCCCATTAGCAGACAGCGCAAAAATAGACGAAATCGCACGCATGCTGGGAGGACTCACCATCACGGAACAAACGCGCGCTCATGCCAAAGAGTTACTAGGCTCGGTCAACGTTCATCCATAAGCACTGGTTGAATGTCTATCACTTTGAGAGTCGTCTCGCCTTCTAACGGGTTCTGTCATGGCTGAACACTTACAGGGGGGGATACAGGATTTTGTTGAAGACCAAACCACCCGCCAGTATCCCCGCCTGCCCAACAAAGATTCCCAGCACACGCAGCCACTTTTTCGGTGCATAACGCTTTAAAGGTAGGATCATTCGTAATATCTTTACCCGCAAAATTGGTAGGCTCACACACACGACCTGAATATTTTCCAGCAACGCGCACCTGCCCTACCACATAAACTCCCTCATCAACTGAGTACACAGCGTTTTCTTTCTGGTGCGAATAGCAAGCGATGTAGCACCCAGGCATCCCTTTGTACAAGTTCGTTGTGGGTAGAGTCCGTTCTTCAAAGCCAGCAGCTGGCTGATTGATCACTGCGGTGCCATTGGTGTATACCGTATAAAACTCAGGCAACAACATTTGGTTAGGAGAACTGACCAGATCGGCCATCACCGCGGGGGAAAAGAAACACCAGGCCAATAATGTCATCATGTATTTGGTTTTCATAAAAAATTAGGCTCCTATTATTGCCGATTAAGATGGGTTCGCCGCTCTTGCATGGTTTCAATGCTGTTCACCACGGATTGGAAACAGATTTCATGCAGGAGGGGAATAGTGTCTAATGCCTGGCCGTTATGAATGGCATAGGCAATCAAAAAACAGTCACTCCATGTCTTGTCACGAGGTTTTGCCTGCACTTTCAACCACAGGGTCATCCATAAAAAATGAAACAGCCATCGGTCCCGCTGAAGCTCCATCTCCTCACTGAAGACCAACGCAGTAGCCTCCTCGAAACGACAGACTTTCACTCCTTCGATAAAACTACAACAGTGATTGACCAATTTATCAATCTCTGGACTTTCCATATACCAAGACTCAGTAAATGACTTGTTCTTAGGCCATGCTTTCGATCGTTTGAACGATTCTTGCATGCTTTCCTCAGTGAAGGGACTTATCTGCACCGAAAATTCCTCGATCAACCGAGGAATATCCAGTTTCATCGGCCGCCATTGTAACCCTAACTCTTCTTGCATTTCTAAGAGATGTAAGTCAGGCATACCCCCAACCGCTATCGTTACCGCTAAAAAATGCTCGGTCATCCATTGCAAATAAAGTTGATCCACTTCCCGCAACATCACACTGTCAATGAAGGCCTCGTCGTAATACTTCTCGATGTCCTTTTTCGAAATCACAGGCGTTATCCATGCATCTTTGATCCCAAGCCCAAGCTTGAACAACAAACCACACAAACGATGTTGCCGTTTTGTCCTTAAATGAACAAAAACACCTTGAGCGCCACTCCCATCGACCTCGCTCGCCTTGATACGAATCACAGGAGATTTTACCTCCGCACTAAAAACCACCCCTTTTTTCCGTTGAAGCTTAATCCAACGATGAAACAGGTCGTGATAAGAGACTGGAAACCAGTTTTTAATCGCTTGCAACCGTGTCAATGAAATAGGGCTTAAGGTGAGGTTATCCATCAGTTGATCAAGAACTGCTACCACCACGTCTCTCACCTCTTGTTTGGGGTGCAATAAGGTCAGTAAGGCAATCTCTTTTCCTTCTTCAATGCTGTAAAGATCGAAGACCAGATCGGTGAAAAAATCAGGAGGCATGGCATAACTCTGCGCAAAAAAATTCTCAGCGATATCGAAAACAGACAAATCAGATAATTCCAAAATGAGTTCACGAATAGAGCTCAAATTGGTTGCTTCCTCATCAGGCGACATCTCATCCTCAACACTTGCCAATTCAAGATAAGCGTCTTTTAAGTCTTGTGATAACTCAGCATGAACTTCATAAAAAGCATTCAGGATGGGTAACCAAAAACTTAAGGTGTGCTTTTGTTTTTGAATGAGGGTTGCCAATAAGGTCATCAGTTGATCCATGCACTTCAAGGCAAGTTTGGTCCCCCGCTCACTCTCCACCTGTAACTGGGCCACACAAATATCCAAGGCAAACACACAGGCAGAATAATAAGGTCGCTCCTCTTCCTCATCATGCTCATCTATTGCATCTAATAACTCAACAACACCTAAAGCCAACTCAGGCATTTCTACAAAAGCCGTATAATGGATAAGGACTGGATCCTCATTCTTATGAAAAATATCGGCCAATTCGGTGAGCCATTGGTTGAGCTCGGCTTTTGGCATCATGCTGTTGCCTGCACAGGTTGGATCCCAGTCATTATTTCCGAGCCGCGCGCGTTAGCAAGCGGAGATCCACTTGCTAACGCGCGCGGCTCGGATTTGGACACGTCATGATGCATCATGTTCAGATCCACGTTTTAATTTGGAAAGAGCATCCGCCATGGCCGTATTGAATAAAACAGGTTTTTTGACTTCAGGCCTTTTCACAAAAGGTTTGGGAGGCGTAATCACCGGTTTTTTCACGTCCTTACGAGGAGAGGGTGTCTTTTGCACCTCCCATTTTTTGTCCTCATCAAGCCGCATCGTTAATCCAATCCGACGACGCTCTTTATCCACCTCAAGCACCTTCACCGTCACGACATCTCCAGGCTTAACCAAAGCATGAGGATCTGTGATGAATCGATGGGTCATTGCAGAAATATGAACCAGACCGTCTTGATGCACGCCAATGTCTACGAAAGCACCAAAATTGGTCACATTACTCACCACGCCTTCAAGAATCATCCCAACCTTCACCTGATTGATGTCAAGAACATCCTCATGAAAATGGGCGGTTTTAAATTCAGGTCGTGGGTCACGTCCGGGTTTTTCCAATTCTGATAAAATATCAAGCACCGTCGGCAGGCCATATTGCTCATCAACGTAGCTTGCGACATCAACCTGCTTGAGTCGTTCAGGGAAGACTTGTGTTTGACGAACATCCAACTGATGATCAGACAATATTTTTTCAGCCAAAGGGTAAGACTCAGGATGCACACTCGATGCATCCAAAGGGTTTTCTCCCCCCATGATCCTTAAAAACCCTGCCGCTTGTTGAAAGGCTTTATCCCCCATCCTCGCCACGTTTTTTAATTGGTCCCGATGATGAAAATGCCCATGCTCGTCGCGATATTGCACGAGATTTTTGGCAAGCGATTCATTGAGACCTGAAACATGCGATAACAAAGCCACAGACGCCAAATTGACATCCACACCAACGGCATTCACACAATCCTCCACAACCCCCGTCAATTGACGAGCCAAACGCGCCTGATTGACGTCGTGCTGATACTGACCAACACCAATGGCTTTGGGATCAATTTTGACCAACTCCGCCAAAGGATCTTGCAAACGTCTGGCAATGGATACAGCACCTCTCAACGTCACATCCAAATCAGGAAACTCCAGGGAGGCCAACTCAGAAGCTGAATAGACAGAGGCACCCGCTTCACTCACCACGACCTTCGTCAAGGACAAGTCAGGGTACATTTTTATCAAATCAGACAGCAAGCGATCCGTTTCTCGAGAACCCGTCCCATTCCCAATACTAACCAACTTCACCTCATGCTTCACCACCAATTTAGCCAACTCAGCAATGGCCTGGAACCATTCATTGTTAGGAGGGAAAGGGAACACCGTGGTGTCATCCAAAAATTTCCCAGTCATATCAACCACAGCCACTTTAACACCCGTACGGATCCCAGGATCCAGCCCCATAGTCACTTTTGGACCCGCAGGCGCTGCCAACAACAAATCGCGACAATTACGTGAAAAGACTTTAATAGCCTCCTCATCGGCAGATTCTCTCAGTCGACTCAACAGCTCAAGTGACAACTTAGGGAACAATTTGTCCTTCCAAGTCTGACAAACCGTTTCTTTAAGCCAGCTCTCGGGAGGGAGATGGTTCAGCTTAAAATACGTGCAAATCTTTTCTTCACCATAAGCCTTGTCATCCGGCAAAGTAAGGGCTAACTGCAACACATTTTCACGTCGCCCGCGAAACAACGCAAGCGCTCGGTGTGATGGAATTTTACAAAGACGCTCTTTAAAATCAAAGTAATCGGTGAATTTTCGGTGATCGATTTTTTTCTTGTTTTTCGCGTTCTTTTGTCCTTTATCCGCGAATTTCACAGAGGTCAAAATACCCTGCTGCCATAGATGATCCCGCAGTTCGTTCAACAAGTCGGCATCTTCTGCAAACCTTTCCATCAAAATATGACGAGCGCCCAAAAGAGCCGCTTCAACCGACTCAACCCCGGCTTCTGGACGCACATAAGCCAGTGCCAGATCTTCTGGATTTTGTAAAGGATCTGTCTTCAAAGCCAATGCCAAAGGCTCTAATCCCGCATCTTTAGCCAGCAAGGCTTTGGTGCGCCGTTTGGGTCGATACGGGAGGTATAAATCTTCAAGCCTTGTTTTGGTGTCGGCCAAATGAATAGCACGCTCCAATTCGGGCGTTAACTGATGTTGCTCTCGAATGGTTTCCAAAACGAGTAAACGTCGCTCATCCAAATCCCGCAGGTAATGAAGACGCTCCGCCAGACGGCGCAACATCGTATCATCCAAATGACCCGTGGCTTCTTTTCGATACCGCGCGATGAAGGGTACTGTTGCACCCTCGTCAAGCAACGAAATCGCAGACTCGACTTGAGAAGCTTTCACACGAAGCTCGCAAGCGATCACCGCTGCCGTCGACAACATTTTTTCAACCATGCCCTTCCTCCATACTCAATCTCAAACTACTCGACCGTTACCGATTTTGCCAAATTACGTGGTTGATCCACATCAGTACCCTTAGCTACTGCCACATGATAAGCCAGAAGCTGTAGTGGAATAGTGTAAATGATGGGCGCTATCCAATGACCACAGTTAGGAACTTTGATCAAATGAGCACCATTTGCAAGCCATGATTCTGAATCGTCCACAAAAACAAACAGCTGCCCTCCTCGGGCGCTCACCTCATGTAAATTGGACTTCAACTTTTCCAACAACTGATCATTCGGCGCCACCGCAACCACTGGCATTTGATTATCCACCAAAGCCAAAGGTCCATGCTTTAATTCACCAGCAGGGTACGCTTCTGCATGAATATATGAAATTTCCTTTAATTTCAAAGCACCCTCAAGTGCCACTGGGTAAAGTGCACCACGGCCCAAAAACAAGGCATGCGCCTTGTCTACAAAATAACTCGCAAGGGAGAGAACTTCCGGATTGATCTTCAAAACCCGCTCACAACTCTCAGGCAGGGTATTCAATTCTCTCAAGACCTCACCCGCGCGTAAGTCGTCACGACAAAGGACCGTGGCCAGCATCAACAAAGCAGCAAGCTGCGTGGTGAAGGCCTTGGTCGAAGCAACCCCTATTTCAACGCCGGCGCGAGTCAAAAACACACAATCCGAGTCACGAACCAAACTGCTGGTTGCCACATTACAAATGGCAAGACTTGCAAGATATCCCAAAGATTTTGCTTTGTGAAGAGCCGCCAGGGTATCGGCCGTTTCTCCTGACTGAGAGATGGTAACAAATAACGTGCCGCTCCCCACAACCACGTCACGATATCGATATTCACTCGCAATTTCAACCTGTGTAGACAGGCCGGTTAACGATTCCAACCAATATTTTGCAATAAGACCGGCATGATAACTTGTTCCGCAAGCGACAATTTGAATTTGCTTCACTTTTGGAAAATTTTCTTGAGCTCGTTCTCCAAAGCTCGCTTTTAACACCTCTTGACTAGTAACTCGACCCTCCAGTGTATCGGCCAACACTTTGGTCTGCTCAAAAATTTCTTTCAGCATAAAATGTCGATAAGAGCCTTTACTCACCACAAGGCGATCGTCTTCTAATGGTTGCGTTTTGCGCACCACCCGTTCAAATCTAAGATCATAAATCTCCACGTCACTTGCCGTGATAAGCGCACTGTCACCTTCTTCAAGATAAATCACCGATTGTGCAAAAGAACGCAAAGCCAAAGCATCTGAAGCAATGAACTGCTCATCAATGCCAAAGCCTATCACCAAGGGGCTCCCTTTACGAATGGCGACCATTTGATGAGGACATTTTTGATGAATGATACCTAAAGAAAAAGCCCCTTCCATTTGCGCAGCTGTTGCCTGTACTGCACGCAACAAAGAGTTATCTTGTTGATAATGATGATGAATCAAATGCGCTGCCACCTCTGTATCCGTCTCAGAGCTGAATTCATAGCCGAGTTCTTGCAAATAATGACGTAGTTCCTCATGATTTTCGATGATCCCATTATGCACCACGGCAATTTCTCCATGGGACAGATGAGGATGAGCATTTTGTTCACTCGGTCGACCATGCGTGGCCCAACGGGTGTGGGCAATGCCCGTATGACCAGACATGGCCGTCTCAAGCATTGCTGCGGCGAGCCCCTCTACTTTGCCTTGAATTCTGATCCGTTTTAAACGCCCATTACCAGTGATAACTGCCATGCCTGCTGAATCATAACCCCGATATTCCAAGCGATGTAACCCCTCCAGCAACACTTTACTGATGTCGCGATGAGATACCGCACCCATTATTCCACACATGATGAACTCCTCAATAACGTCCTTTTTTCATAATCCGTGAACTTTCTCGCTGCCACTCACGATCTTTTGTAGTTTCCCTCTTATCATGTGATTTTTTACCCTTGGCCAATGCCACTTTTATTTTAACTTTATTTTTGCGCCAATACAGCGACAAAGGAACCAAAGTATAGCCTTGGCGCTCCACAAGACCAATCATTTGATCAAGCTCTCGTCGATGCAAGAGCAGTTTTCGAGTTCGAAGAGACTCTGGGGGTTGATGAGTGGATGCGGTAGGCAGGGGTTGGATTTGCGCGCCTAACAACCAAGCCTCACCATGCTTCACAATCACATGCGAATCAGAGACATTGACTTTTCCTGCACGTAAACTTTTGATTTCCCAACCTTGAAGCACAAGGCCTGCCTCATACTCATCCTCGATGAAATACTCAAATCGCACCTTTTTATTGATAACAATAGAGGCACTCTGATGTTTCTTGGTGGTCATGTGACACCTAATGGAACAAAAGAGGGGAGTATAACACGGCTATTTGGTTTTATGAGTAGGATTTATACGTTGATCCACCCCATGATGCGAACCCGGTTCATCAGGCGCTTGTTTCGGAACCGAATCTACAGGTTCCACAGCTTTTGCAGAACGCCCAAGACCGCCTAATTGTTTCGAAATTTTGTCATAACTATGCCGCCACTCATTCTCTTGGGATGGATTGGGTTTCACCTTCGTTGCGTCTGGAGGCGTTTCCCCCTCAAAAAGATGCGTTAAGCGCTCAGCAACGCCGCGGGATAAAGAGGTGGTCCGGCTAATCGCATTCGTCAACCTAGACCACTTCGATGCGGGTGGAGGTGCTTCCTCTTTTTTAGGTTTTAGAACGAAATCTAACCCATATTCATCTGAAGTGATCATACTGACTCTCATATCATCAATGATTTTTTGAGCAGCCTCTCTTCTCTCAGGTTTTTCCAGATCACTTTTTGCCTTTTTCATCCTGAGGGCTTCCGTAAAACGAGGACCTTTGCCACTTAAATTGTCTAAATTAATCACCTGTGGGAGCTTACTTTTATACCCATCGTGACCATGAACATAAGTGAGCCCATACCCATGAATCGAGCGAGGTCGCGCAGATTCTGTGTCTTGTTGGTCATCCCAACGATTCCACACCACCTGATAAAGAGGTGTTCCCTCCACATCTATTAACGCTTGCCACGAGTTGCTCTTGATGATCTCGCCGAAACGCACATTCATGTGATCAATCGTTGCCGCCAGACTTTCCTTGGTGGCATCGTCATAGGGGACCTCAAGTTGTAACGCGAGCTCTTGAATCAGAGAGAATGGCATGGGAGCATGACTATACAAAGTGACGCCTTGTTCACTCAAACTGTAATCCAGAATCTTTAAAGAAGGGAGGTAGACTCGTTTAACCAAAGCATCCACTTCAGATTTATCCACAATCCCTTCATCAAGCAACAATTGAAGTCCAAAAAAGGACACCTCCATCTCTGGTGGCATATGACTCACGATGAACCCTCCTCATAATTTTTGAGGAATTGAACCCCATGATTTGAAGACAAGATGGAAACCGCCACGTGAGCGTCATACAGGAGCCCCAATAGTCTTAAGGTGAAATAATCATTACTCCCTCGGTCTGCAAGCTCATCACCTAACAATCGAACGTGAGTATCTACTTCTTGAACCGCCAGTTGACTTATGAGGTCATTGAACTGGCGGAGGAGGATCATCAACTCTTTGGGAGCAGACAAGGATTTAAGCCTGGCATACTCCTCCGGATTAGAAATGCCTTGCTTCGGATCCACAAATTGTGTCATGAGGGCACGAAATTTCAAAATCTCGGCCGCTCGCTCATAGATCTGAACAAAAGATTGATAAGCTCCGGCCCTATCAACCACAGACGCCTTCCAAATAACGACCCCATGCAGCATCAAAAAATGCAGCAATTTCACCGCATTGCCATGAAGGTCGCCCAAAGTCACGACGCCCAAGCTTTGCATCGTGGTCTTTGGGTACTGATAGATGTCCATGTGTTGTAGCATCACCTTGTTTGTCATAATATGGGCACTTTATAAGATATTCATACACTGTTAAGTATAGTAGATGAAAAAAAAAGTGGGGGCGGTTTGGATTTTTTCCCTTGACGAAGTCTCGCCGCCTGATCACAATGAAGGATCTTTAGAATAGGAATTCTTCATGAACAACACCCTAAAAAAACAAAAACTCTTCGTTCTCGACACCAATATCCTCATGCACGACCCATCGGCCATTTATCACTTTGAAGAACATGATATTTATTTGCCCATGGTGGTTTTGGAGGAGTTAGATAACCACAAAATGGGGATTTCTGAAGTCGCGAGAAATGTGCGTCAAACCAACCGGATGTTGGTGGAGCTCATGAACAACACCACCCATCAAGAATTGGTGGCAGGCTTACCCATCTTAAGTTATATCAACAATGTGAAAAAAAAGAGCAGTGGGCGACTTTTTTTTCAAACCGATGATTTCGGATCGGCCAGACCCAAATCGCTGCCTGGGCATAACGTCGATAACACTTTGCTCGACACAGCCCTTGGCCTACAAACAAAATACCCAGAAAAACAAATCGTCATCGTTTCTAAAGACATCAATCTTCGCATCAAGGCCAGTATTCTCGGCATATCTGCTGAAGACTACTACAATGACAAAGTCTTAGATGATGTGAATTTATTGCATAGTGGCGTGCATATCCTCGCCGAGGACTTCTGGGACACACACGCCAAAGACATGGAATCCTGGCTTGAGGGTGGAAACACCTTTTACCGGATCCGCGGTCCCTTGACCGCTCAGTGGAATCCCAATGATTGCCTGAGCACACATGACAACGAATTCCAGGCTTTGGTTCGTCAAATTGAGCCAGACGGCCATGCGGTCGTCCAAATGGCTCGTGATTACACGCAAAGCAAGCACACCATCTGGGGCGTCAATGCCCGCAATCGAGAACAAAATTTTGCCCTAAACTTATTACTTGATCCAAACATCGATTTCGTCACGCTTCAAGGCTCAGCAGGTACCGGGAAAACATTGCTCACCATTGCTGCCGGACTCACTCAGGTGCTAGATCACAAACGCTATGTTGAAATCATCATGACCCGTGTCACCATCCCCGTCGGCGAGGACATTGGGTTTTTACCAGGCACCGAAGAAGAAAAAATGACCCCATGGATGGGCGCCTTGATGGACAATCTTGAGGTCTTACAAGGCACGCAGGAAGGAGGCAGCTTTGGCCGCGGGGCAACGACCGATTTGTTACGCAACAAAATCAAAATTCGCTCTTTAAACTACATGCGCGGCCGCACGTTTTTAAATCGTTTCATCATCATTGACGAGGCCCAAAATTTAACGTCCAAACAAATCAAAACTTTGGTCACCCGCGCGGGGCCTGGCAGCAAAATCATCTGCTTAGGCGACATCAAACAAATTGACACCCCCTATTTGAGCGAAACGACCTCAGGATTGACCTTTGCCGTGGACCGATTTAAGTGTTGGCAGCACAGCGGACACGTCACTTTAACCCGTGGCGAGCGATCAAGACTTGCATATTATGCCGCCGAACATTTATAGTACGCCCTTTTACATAGGATAAATAATGTCCATTCAAGCCATCACCTTTGACGATGTACTCCTCATTCCCTCCTATAACCACCATGAATCCAGACGGGTGGTTGACTTAAGCGTCACCGATCGCCAATCGCTACTCAGCTTAGCATTGCCGGTCATGAGCTCCAACATGGACACCATCACCGAAAGTAAGATGGCCAACTTCATGAATGGCGTGGGCGGAATCGGTGCTTTGCATCGTTTTTTAAGCATTGAAGACAATATTCGAGAATTCAAAGCCTGCAAGGGGCCTGTGTTCGTTTCTGTCGGATGTACTGCCGTAGAATTAGAGCGTGCGGAAGCCTTACGCGATGCAGGGGCTGATTTTTTCTGCGTCGATGTCGCCCATGCCCATGCTAAGTATGTTGGAAAAACGCTGAAGAACCTTCGTCAACTGATAGGCAGTCGATGCCTCATGGCAGGGAATGTCGCAACCTATGCGGGAGCTGATTACTTGGCCTCTTGTGGCGCTGACATCATCAAAGCAGGGATTGGTGGCGGATCGGTATGTAGCACCCGCATCAAAACAGGCTTCGGTGTGCCCATGCTCACCTGCATTCAAGATTGTGCTCGCACCGATCGATCCATCGTGGCCGATGGCGGGATAAGAACCTCCGGCGATATCGTCAAAGCCTTAGCCTTTGGCGCTGATTTTGTGATGATCGGCGGCATGTTGGCAGGCACCTCCGCAACTCCAGGCGAGGTCGTCACCAAGAAGGACGGCACACAAGTCAAACGCTACCGAGGCATGGCCTCTCGCGAAGCTCAGGAAGATTTTTTAGGGCAAATGCACGAATGGAAAACAGCCGAGGGGGTTTCCACCGAGGTGCCTTACCGAGATGCCCCAGAAGAGATCATTGCCGACATCATCGGCGGCCTACGCTCAGGATTAACCTACGCCGGCGCCGACACCATCAGCGAGCTACAACGCAAATTAAACTACGTCACCGTAACCCAAGCCGGCCGCATCGAGAGCTTGCCGCATAAGTTGATGGAGAGATAGCCTGATGCAGAGGCGAGTTGTATTTTATCCAACCATTTGAATTTTAATATTGAAGAGGATCCACTGCTTAATTATGCATGCCATGTGAGGCAGCAGCCGCTGCAGCAGGTGGGGCTGCAGCCGCTGCAGCAGGTGGGGCTGCAGCCGCTGCAGCAGCAGCCGCTGCAGC